>DATGZW010000394.1:0-3445 GCA_035297005.1 Patescibacteria group bacterium | reverse complement strand
AAAGCGCGCGGGCGGCGATCATAGGGGACGCGCACCGCTTGCACAGTGAGCGCCGCGCAATGGGCCAGCAGGGCTAGGCGGCTTTCGGCGTCTAATCCGGTCAGCCAGTCCCACAGATGGACGGCCTCGCGCGGGATCCGTTGTGCCCATTGGGCATGACGGGTGGCAAGGGCGCGGGCGGCGGGGCTGTCCTCAATGCCGTCACCATGCCCGCCCAAAGCCGGGCTGTTGGCGCGCAGGTCCAGGCAACTGCCCCGGTCATAGCCATGGAAGAAGGTTTCCAGGGCCAAGGTATAGACCACGGCGAGCAAGGCGAGGTCGTGGTGCTCTCCCAAGGAGTGGCGCAGGGCCATGGTGCGATGGGCGGACAGGTCCGCCTGCAAGCGGTCGGATAGCGGCGTCAAACCGTCCGGTTCGTCGTCGTCAGCGGCGGGAGCGGGTTCGCCGTCGCCTTCCGTCGCTTCCTCGTCGTCGGAAACGGTTTCCGTGTTTTCCGTTTCCTCGCTTTCCGGTTCCTCGGATTCGGGCTGAATTTCGTCCTCGGGGCGGACGAAACCGCGTTCGATGCGGGCCTGTCCGTCATGGCCCAGGCTGACAAACACCCCAGCGCGGGCCATTTCCTCGGCGGGGAAGCCATAGCGGCGTTGCGACAGTTCGTCGATCTCGGCGGAAAGCGCGTTCCAACGCGGCGCAACGTCGTCGGGCAAGTCGTTCCCCTCATATTGCGCCGACAGGGCTTCGGCCTCGACGGTCAGCGCGTCCAACCGGGCTTGGTCGTCGGGCGACAACTCCACCGCCTGCGGATAGATGCGGCGCAGGCCGTGGGCGTAGGGGAAATCTGGCATGGCCTCGGTCCATTTCCAGCCCTCGGCCCGCACCTCGACGGCAAGGGCGTCGAGCTTGGCGCGCGTCATCTGCTCCAACAGGACGGCGTCGGCGAAATAGCCGCCGCCGTCCTCGGTGAACAGATCGCGCAGGATGATGCCGCCCGCCGCCTCGTAGGCCTCCGCCCCGACGAAGACGGCGCGGCGATCCTTGGCCGACACATGGGTTTCGGTCAGCATGCGGCGAATCATGTCGGGGGATTTGTTGAAGGACAGATGCTCCCAGGCCAATTCCTGGCGGGCAGGATCGTCGGTCAGGCAGAAGGCCATCAACTGGTCCAAGGTTATGATGCCGTCGCGGTACAGGCCCATCAGCTTGGAACTGGCGGCCCCCAGGCGCAGCCGCTGTTTGACCACGGCGGGGGTGACGCCAAAACGGGCGGCAATGTCCTCAGCCCCCAAGCCCTGCCCACTGTGCAGGCGGGAAAAGGCCTCGAACTGGTCGGCGGGGTGCAGGGCCTCGCGCATGACGTTCTCGGCCAGCGACAGTTCCTCGGCCTCCCCGGCGGCGTGAATCAGGCAGGGGACCGGCGCGGTCTTGGCCACCGTCTTGCGTTTGGCCAAGAGTTTCAGCGCGGCGAGACGGCGACCGCCGCCGATCACCTCGAATTTGCCGGTGTCCTGCCCCTGCTCGTCCAGCAGCGGGCGCACGGCGAGGCTTTGCAGCAGGCCATGCGCGGCGATGCTGGCGGCGAGGTCGTCGAGTCCGGCCTCGCGGCCGGTACGCCGCACATTGGCGGCGGAGGGCACCAATTTGTTGAGCGGGATATCCTTGAGGATGGTCATCGTCATCGGGAGTCTCCTTGTCCTTGGGGTGTCAGCGCAGCGCTGCGCTGCACCCCTGCCCGTCGGCGAGACCGGGGGCGGCAAGGGCAAGGGCGGACGGCGGCTTGGGGCCTCGCCCGCCTGCACAAACCCGATGGGCGAAATCGGTGTCCTGATGGTTTCGGCGGGTGCGGAAGGCGGGGAGACGCCGCCGGCCGAGCGCCAGCGATCCCTTGCGCGCGCCAGGGGCGGCGCTCCTCAGGAACGCCTGGCTCCGGCGGAGCGCAGGGGAGCCGGAGCGGAAAGCGTGAGCGGGGACTGCCGAGCGACCTCGCCGTAAGCAATGTCGTCCCCGCTCTCTGTCCCGATGCCGCCAGACCGTCGGACTAGGACACCGGCAGCACCGCCCTGGCCGAATGCCGCGTCAAAACCCAGCCACGGCCCATGATAAATTGGCCTCCAAAGATTAAGGGTATCGGAACGGGGCGACCATGACGGAGCAGAAACCAATGCGCGTCCTGGGGGCGGGACGCGTGGCGTTTCTGGCCTTGCGCGAGACCATCGCCGCCGAACTGGCCGAAGGCTGGTCGATCGCCGAGGTCTTCCGCCGCCACCAGGACCAACTCGGCATCCAGATTGCCCAGTTCCGCAGCTATGTGAGCCGCTATATCAGCGCCGACCTGCTGTGGACGGCGCGCCGCAAGATCGCCCCGGCGGCGACTCAACCCGCGCCCCGGCCGGCGCCATCGCCACCCCCTCAGGCCGAAACGCCGCGTCGGGTGACCCGCTCCGTCAATCTCAAACGAGAAGACTTGATCTGAAGGACTCCCCGCCATGTCCCATGTCCACATGACGCTTCAAGGCAAAGGCGGCGTCGGAAAATCGATGATCGCCAGCTTTATCGGCCAGTATTTGCTGGATCACAGCCGGCCGCTGTTGGCCATCGACACCGACCCGGTCAATGCCACCTTGGCCGCCTTCAATCGACTCAACACGCGCACGGTCGAACTGCTGCAGGGCAGCCAAATCGATGGCGCCGCCTTCGACACGGTGGTGGATTTGATTCTCGACAGCGAAGCCGACGCGGTGGTCGATAACGGCGCCAGCAGCTTCATTCCGCTGTCGAACTACCTCATCGAAAACCCGGTGGTGGCGACCCTGGAGGCGCATGGCCGGACCGTCATCGTGCATTCGGTGATCACCGGCGGCTCGGCGCTGCTGGAAACCCTGGACGGCTTCCGCCAGGTGGCCGCCAATCTATCCCCCAGCGTCGGCATCGTGGTGTGGCTCAACGAATTCTTCGGCCCCATCGAGGATCGGGGCAAGGGCTTCGCCGAGATGAAAACCTTCCAGGACATGCGCGAGCGCGTCCGCGGCATCGTCACCTTGCCCCGCCGCACCCTGGAGACCTTCGGCCGCGACGTCCGCGAAATGACCGAGCGCCACCTGACCTTCACCGAGGCCATCGCCGACGGCGCCTTCCGCCTGATGGCCAAGCAGCGCCTGAAGATGGTGCGCGACGACATTTACGCCCAGTTGGCGCCGCTGGTGTGATGGACCTGGACGTCCTCATCGCCGAGGTGGCCAAGCGGCACCGTTTCGTGCTCAGCCCCGACGATCCGGTGTTGGCCACCGTCACCCTGACCGAACTGGCGTGGCAGGAGGCCAGCCGCGACTTGGAAGCCCGGCTGGCGGCGGCTGTGGACCTCACCGGCCACGCCTGCGCGGCAGAATTGCGGGCGTCCTCCGCCAACATCGAGGGCCTGTCGCAGCGGATAGAGGACATCCTGACCGCC
>DATGZW010000393.1:0-4203 GCA_035297005.1 Patescibacteria group bacterium | reverse complement strand
GTCCAACGCCTTTCGCTACACCCAGCACGGACGGGTCTTGCTGGGGTGTCGTCGCCATCGCCATTCCGTCTCCATCGAGGTGTGGGACACCGGGCCGGGCATCCCGAGGAGCGAGCAGGACGCGATCTTCAAGACGTTCTATCGCGGAGCCGGTCCCGGCGGACCGGCGGACAACGAGGGCCTAGGCCTCGGTTTGGCGACGGTGCGCCGGTTGGCCTCCCTGCTCAGCCTTGCCATCGCGGTACGCTCCGAGGTCGGCCAGGGCTCGATGTTTTCCGTCGAAGTGCCGGCGCCGGACCGTCGTGCCCAGCGGTCGTCGGGGCCATCTTGATGCGGGCGGCGCCATCGCGGAGCGGAGAGGCTGGTCGCACAAAGGAGATTGCCAAAACAGATAATTGCGCAACGCCGCAATCGTCCCAACGTGGAAGATCGGCGGGCCCATCGCCTCCCTCTCCGCAGCGGGAATTCTTGTCCTGGTCAGGGAGCACTGGCAATGAATAGCTGGAAGTCACCTGTTGTCGATCACCCCGGAATAGCTCTGGCCAAGGAGATGGGGCGCGTGAGCCTGAGCGCCGCCGACGTGGCGGGCGCCCTGTGCGTACCGATCGCGTTCGTCGAGGACATTCTCGCCGGCCGCAAGGCAATCGCCTTCGGTATGGCCAGCCGGCTGGCAAGACTCACCGGCCGCCGGACGGATTTTTGGCTGCGGCGGCAAGGACGGTTCGAGGGACGGTATAACGACCGCGACTGGCGGATGCGGGCACTGGATGATCGTTAGGGCGCCGCGGCACCGGGCCGACCGACTAATTCAGGCCTTGAGAAAGTCCAATATCTATCGGTGTTGGTGGCGGATATTTTTGGCGCCGGTTCACAATTAAGAATATCGCGCCAGCCTCCACAGGCCGACGACACGATCAGCCTAGCCGGGGCATCATCTTTCCCTTTGCGGCAGCCCTGAGAACGGGACCAGAAACAAATCCAGCCTTTCTGCCCTCGCCACCATGATCGGCATGGATCGGAGCGGTTGGATCGCGCCGGTTTTTTCCAACTTCGAATATACCCCTCGCCGAAAAGCTTGCACCAGCCGCACCAAAACCACGGCCAACGGCAAGAATTCGCAGACGGGGGCATTCTCTCCCAGGATCAGCAACCAGCCGCATGGAAATATCGTGACCAGAACAAGGCGACGAAGATGCCGGGTCGTGTCGCCGGTCTCGTCCAGTCGGCCAGGGTCAGCCATCTCTCCATGACCGCGTCTGTCCTATCGAGCGCTCCCTACGGCCTCCCCGAGGGGGTGGATCTGGTCCAAGGCCGGCTGCGCCACGATCACCTATTTCAAGAAGACCGGCAGCTTACACCGGCGAAATCGTCACCCTCAGCGTCCAGACCAAGAACGTCCGCATCGTCCCCGACGCCCGCGCCACCGGCGACAACGCCCCCAAGGGAGCAGCGATCGTTTGTAGAAGTGCATGATAATCACAGAAAAACCGATGGGCCAAAACGCTGAATGGTAGATACGTATGTAATGATTAACCATTATTGCTTACGCAAGCGGCATTCTGGCCTCGCGGCACTCAGCGAAACTCCTGCAAATCCGGACCACTCCCCGTTTGCACATCATCTAAGCTTGACGGAAGTGCTAGGCTAACCGGCTTAGCGCAATAAATAGACCCGCGAGAGATAGCCCCATGAGTTTTCATCGAGACGGAGGACTCCACCTTTGGCAAGAGCTTATATCCGTTCTGCATGGTAGAAATAACACCCCTCCGCGCGACCGCCATATAGCCGCAGCAATCGAGCGCGTGACCGATGCGATCATCGAGATTGATCGGGAATGGCGCCTTACCTATATCAATGATCGCGCCCAAGCGTTAGTCGGTCGCGACGACAGTCTTATCGGATGCGATATCTGGCAGGCGTTCCCTCACTCCTTTGGGTCTCGCTTCGAGGAAGCCTTGCGTTTAGCCGCCAATACTTTGAAGCCGGTAGAATTCGAGGATCATGTCATCGGTTCGGAATTATGGCATATCGTCCGCGCCTTCCCATCCGATCAGGGTCTTGCGGTTTATTTCGAGGACATCACCCAGAGGAAGTCCATCGAGCGGGCGATGATCGCGGCCGAAGCGCGGTATCGCGCGGTCGCCGATACCGCCGTCGATGCCATCATCATCATTGATGAACAGGCGAACGTCGTCTCGTTCAATATGGCTGCCGAACGGCTCTTCGGGTACACCGCAGATATGGTTGTCGGGCAAAATGTGAAGATGCTCATGCCCGAGCCTGATCGGTCGGCCCATGATGGCTATCTCGACAGGTACAAACAAACGGGCCAGGCAAAAATCATTGGCATCGGCCGGGAAGTCGAAGGGAAGCGCAAGGACGGGACGCTATTCCCAATGGACCTTTCCATCTCCGAATGGTGGGATGGTGACCGGCGCTTTTTCACCGGAATATTGCGAGACATCACGGCGCGCAAGGCCGGCGAGCGCGATCTGCGCGCCGCCTTGGACAAGGCTGAACAGGCCGAGAAGGCGAAATCGACGTTTCTCGCGGCCGCCAGTCACGATCTGCGGCAGCCCGTGCAGGCCATGGTTCTCCTGACCGAGGTGTTGAGGGGACGACAGAGCGCATATCCTGCCCTTGGTCAGGTGGTGACCCATCTCCACGAATCGACAAACGCGCTGAGCGCCTTGTTGGAGGGACTACTGGATATTTCGCGGCTGGATGCCGGACTCGTTGAGCCTAACCTCAAATGCGTGTGTATCGGGGAAACCATTCGCCGCATCGTCGGCGATTACGTGACCCTTGCCCAAGGCAAGGGTCTAAAGATGCGAACCGTTGCGTCGGGCGGAGCTTGGGCGCGAACTGATATCGTGCTGTTTGAGCGTATCCTGCGCAACCTGCTGGAAAACGCCGTGCGCTACACCAATCGGGGGGGCGTTCTCATTGGCTGCCGCCACCGGAATGGCACGCTCAGTATCCACATTTTGGACACGGGGGCCGGGATCGCTGCCGATCAGCAGGAAGCGATTTTCCAAGAGTTCTACCAGGTGGGCAATTCCGAACGGGACCGGGTAAATGGATTGGGCCTTGGACTGTCGATCGTGCGACGGCTCGCCGAACTCCTTCATCTGGAACTCGGCCTGACCTCAATCATCGGCAAGGGTTCAGCCTTTACGCTCGTTTTGCCAACCTGCGAGCCGGTGGAGGAGGCGCGACCTGCGGTTCAAACAATCGCTGAGGTTGGAGGTGAAGTGGGATTCGGGCTCGTTCTGATCGTTGACGATGACACGCTTCTCTGCAAGGCGATGCAGGCGATCTTTGAAGGGTGGGGATGCGAGGTGATCACGGCCTCCGGAGGTGACCAAGCGGTCGCACGAACCGCGCAGGTCGAGCGCATTCCGGACGCGATCATCGCCGATTACCGCCTCCGCGAAGGGCATACCGGCCTCATGGCCATCCGACAGGTTCAAGAGGCATGCGGCAGGGCGATCCCGGCCATCGTCCTCACCGGGGACACCGCTCCCGAACGCATCCGCGAGGTACAGCAAAGTGGGTATCTCATCGCCCACAAGCCGGTCATGCCCCACCGTCTCAAGGAGATACTCGCCGCCGCGATTCGGCGGGCGGCGTGATGGTCAGCAAGAATGGCATAGAGTTCGCGTTGACCGGTATGTGGCAAGCCTCTGCGCTCCCAGCGGGGGCGTTCCACCGATGCCGGTGTGAGGACGGCCTGTTGATGCAACTCTGATGGGGGCGCCGCTGTTGCTGAGCCTGCACGCCGAGTGCAGGCCGGGCGCCCACTTCAGCAATCGCATCGCTCTCCACGCCGAGTGTCCCGCCGGTGCTGCTACGCCAGAGTTTTCTCCCTGGCGCTTCCACGGTGCTTCCACGGGGCGTGGAAGCGGGTGATGTTGCAGAATCAAAAACCCCGCTAGATCGTTGATCTAGCGGGGTTATTTTTGGTTGCGGGGGCAGGATTTGAACCTGCGGCCTTCAGGTTATGAGCCTGACGAGCTACCGGGCTGCTCCACCCCGCGGCAACGCTGTATTGGAATTGTTTTTGTGCTTTTCAAGGATATTTGGAAGACCTGGCGGCGCCCTACTCTCCCATGCCTTAAGACACAGTACCATTGGCGCAGAGGGTTTTCACGGCCGAGTTCGGGATGGGATCGGGTGGGGGCCCCTCGCTAGAACCACCAG
>DATGZW010000392.1:0-11317 GCA_035297005.1 Patescibacteria group bacterium | reverse complement strand
CCAGCGCTTTCCAGCAAATGGGAAGCGAGATGCAGTCTATGCTGATCCAGATGCAGCAGGGCGGCTCGGCGGCAACCACGTCCTCCACCGTTTCTGCCAGCAGCTCCTCTGCCACCACCGGCTCCAGTACCCAGTTCGCCCAGTGGGATCCCAACAGCGCCAGCTCCACCTCGCAGTCCGGCAGCGACATGCAGGTCGGCGGCGGGCATGGTCACCACCACCACCACCATGCTGAAGGCCTTGACAGCACGTCGTCGTCGGACAGCACCAGCACCAGTTCCGCTTCCAGCTCGTCGGACAGCTCCATCGACAGCCTGCTGCAGAATCTGATCGCCGCGCTGACCAGCGCCAGTAGCTCCTCGACCGCTTCGACGACCGACTCGTCCTCCAGCGCATCCTCCACCGCGTCTAGCACCAACGGCCCGCCCAGCCCGGCGCAGTTGTTCGCCCAGCTCGACACCAACGGCGATGGCTCGGTCACCCAGGCAGAATTCGTTGCGGGTCGCCCTGACAATGTCAGCGCCGACCAAGCCTCCGCCCTATTCTCCAAGCTGGATAGCGGCGGCACCGGCAGCCTGACCGAGTCGCAGTTCGCCAGCGCCATGCAGGCCAATGCTCCGAATGGCCCGCCGCCGCCCCCGCCGCAGACCGCTTCGGCCAGTTCGACCAGCTCGACCACCGTCGCCTCGGCCAGCACGTCGAGCAGCAGCAACAGCTCGACCACCAACCAGTTGATGTCGGACTTGATGAAGGCCATCAGCACCTATGAGCAGTCTTCCAACTCCTCATGGGCCAATCAGGCCAACTCGTCGCTCTCCAGCGTCTCGGTTGCCGCTTAAGGATCATGGCCCCGCGGTAGGTACGCCGCCGCGGGGCCATCGTCCGACCGTTCTCAGCCGCTGTTGCGCAAGCCGGCGGCGATGCCGTTGATCGACAGATGGATGCCGCGCCGCACGCGCTCGTCTGTCTCGCCCGCCCGATGGCGGCGCAGCAATTCCACCTGAAGATGATTGAGCGGGTCCATATAGGGCACGCGATTGCGCAATGAGCGCGCCAGCAACGGATTGTCGGCGAGGAAGCCGTCCTGCCCGGTGATGGCGAACACATGCTGGCGGGTCAGCTCCCATTCCTGACGAATACGGGCGAAGATGCGCTGCCGCAACTCGGCGTCGGCGACCAGCTCGGCATAGCGCGAGGCAATCGCCAGATCGCTCTTCGACAACACCATGTCGAGATTCGACAGCAGCGTGCGGAACAACGGCCAGCCCCGATACATCCGCTGCAATAGCGGCAAGCCGTTGGGTGTTTCGCGCAGCCACGCCTCCACCGCACTGCCGAAGCCATACCAGCCGGGCAGCATCAAGCGGCACTGCGCCCAGGAAAACACCCAAGGGATGGCCCGCAAATCCTCGATCCGCTCGGATGCCGTGCGCGACGACGGACGGCTGCCGATATTGAGGTGCGAAATCTCGGAAATCGGCGTCGAATCGCGGAAATACTGGGTGAAGCCGGGCGTCTCGTAGACCAGATCGCGATAGGCGGCGAAGGCCAGTTGCGACAGCCGCTCCATCGGTTCATAGAACGCCTCGGCGGGCTCCACGGTGTTCTCCAGATCGAGCAGGCTGGCCTCAAGGGTGGCGGCCACCAGCACTTCCAGATTGCGTCGTCCGACCTCGGGCGAGCCGTATTTCGAGGCGATCACCTCGCCCTGTTCGGTGATGCGGATTTGCCCCGATACCGCCCCCACCGGCTGGGCCAGGATGGCCTGATAGCTGGGACCGCCGCCGCGCCCGACCGAGCCGCCGCGCCCATGGAACAGCCGCATGCGGATGCCGTGACGGGCGAACACCTTGGCCAGTTCGATCTCGGCCTTGTACAGCTCCCACCCCGAGGTGAGGAAGCCGCCGTCCTTGTTGGAGTCCGAATAGCCCAACATGACCTCGTGCTCATCGCCGCGCGAGGCGATCAAGGCGCGATAGCCGGGCAGCGCCAGCAGCCGGTCCATGGTCGCCGGAGCTTGGCGCAGATCCTCGATGGTCTCGAACAGCGGGATGATGTTAATCGCCAGCGTTGGCGTCGCCCCAGGCCGCAGCAGCCCCGCCTCTTTCAGCAGCAAGGCCACCTCCAGCAGGTCCGACACGCCATCGGTCTTGGAGATGATGCAATTGGGCAAGGCGGCGTCGCCATAACGGTCGCGCAAGTCGCGGGCGGCGAAAAAGATCGCCATCTCCCCGGTGGTTTCCGGGGAATAGGCGGCATAGGGCGAATAGAGCGGACGCGGGCTGAGTGCCTCCTCGGCCAGCAGGGCAATGCGGTCGTCCTCGGACAGCGCCGCGTAATCGGCACAGCGCCCGGCCACCGCCAGCAGCTCGGCGACGCTGCGTTGGTGCACGTCGGAGTTCTGCCGCAAATCGATGGGGGCCAGATGGAAGCCGAACACCTGCACCGCCCGGATCAAGCGGCGCAGCCGCCGCCCCGCCAGCATAGCGCCGCCATGCGCCATCAACGAAGCCGACAGGATATCGAGATCGCCAAGCAACTCGGCGCTGCTGCGATAGGGCGCGGCGATAGCCACCGCATGGCGCAGCGACTCATGATCGTCGAGCACGCGGATGGTGGCGGCCAGCCGCGCATAGATGCCGGTCAGCGCCCGCCGATAGGGCTCGTCCACCCGATGCGGAGACATATCCGGCGAATGCTCGGCTAAAACGGCCAGCTCTGGCGAAATGGTCACCAGAAGCTGGGACAACGGTAACTCGCCGCCCAGATCGTGCAGCTCGGCCAGATAGTAGTTCATCGCCGCCGTCGATTGCAGGCGCATGCTCTGGCGCAGAATCGGCGCGGTGACAAAGGGGTTGCCGTCGCGGTCGCCGCCGATCCACGAACCGATGCGGAAAAATGGCGGCAGCGACCACTCCCGTTCGGGGTGGCGCGCTCGCAGCAAATCCTCGAAACGGCGATACAGCCTCGGCACCTCGGCGAAGAAGGTGTCGTCGTAATAGGATACGCCGTTCTTCACCTCATCGATGACGGCAAGGCGCTGCGGGCGCAGCATCCGCGTTTGCCACAAGGTGAGGATCGCCACCTCCAGCCCCGCCTCATTCTCCTCGGTTTCCTCCGGCGTCAGACGGGTGCGGTCGCGCTGGTCCAGCAAGGCGGCGATCTTGCGTTGCAGCGACAGAATACTCTTGCGCTGCACCTCGGTCGGGTGGGCGGTCAGCACCGGGCTGATCAACGCTGTTTGGCAGAACTCGGCCAAATCATCGACGCTGACCCCGGCGTCGTCCAGGCGATCCAGCGCATGCGCCAAACTGCCCTCGCGCGGCGGCGAGCCCGAGATCTCGTGGTCGCGGTTGCGGCGGATGTGGTGCTGGTCCTCGGCGATATTGGCCAAATGCAGGAAATAGGAAAATGCCCGCACCACCGAATTGGTGCTGTCGCGCGACAGGTTGTTGAGGATGTCAGCCATCTCGATCCCGGCGGCACAGTCGCGGTTGCGGTTGAAGCGCACCGAGGCATGGCGCACGCCTTCAACCACGGCGAACACCGCATCGCCTTCCTGGGCGCGGACGACATCGCCCAACAGCCGCCCCAGCAGGCGGATATCCTCCTTCAGCGGCAGATCTTTATCTGGGGCGGCAGTCGCACCGCGAGGGGCGTGAAGATTGGCCGTGTCCATATCGCGTCATTCCCCATCATTGCGTCGTCCTCTTATCTAGGTGCGCCGCAATACAATGTCATCGGCCCATCGCGTCGTCAGTCCTTTCCTCTGCCCCGGCATCGCGCATAATGACCCAATCGACCTCCGACCGGATGCATTCCCCATGAGTCCCGACTGGCTTCCCCTGGCCGCGCATTGGCTGTTTCTCGGCGGAGCCGCCTTTTTCGCCGGCATGGTCGATGCGGTGGTCGGCGGCGGCGGGTTGGTGCAAATCCCGGTGCTGTTCAGCGCCCTGCCCGCCGACACCCCGATCGCCACCATCTTCGGCACCAACAAGCTGGCCAGCTTCGCCGGCACCGGCTCGGCGGTATGGCGCTATGCCCGGCGCGTCAGCATCCCCTGGCGGGTGGTTCTGCCGGCCACCCTTCTGGCTCTGGCCGGAGCCTGGATCGGTGCGGCGCTGGTGGCGTGGCTGCCGCGCGACTGGATGCGCCCGCTGGTGCTGGTGCTGATGATCAGCGCCGCCGTCTACACCTTCATGAACAAGAATTTCGGCCATGTCGAAACCCGCGAGCTGACCCCGCGCGACCGCTGGCGCGGCGGGCTGCTGGGCTTGGTCATCGGGCTGTATGACGGCTTCTTCGGTCCCGGCACCGGCAGTTTTCTGCTGTTCGCCTTCGTGCGGCTGTTCGGCATGGACTTCCTGCGCGCCTCGGCCAGCGCCAAGGTCATCAACAGCGCCACCAACATCGCCGCCATCGGCTTTTTCGCCAGCCATGGCCCGCTGCTGTGGAGCACCGGCATCGGCATGGCGGGGTGCAATCTGATCGGCGCGCAGATCGGCAGCGCCATGGCCCTGCGCCACGGGTCGGGGTTCATCCGCAAGGCGTTTCTCGTGGTGGTGGTGACGCTGATCGGCAAACTGGCGTTTGACCTTCTGCGCTAGGACTGCCGGCCTTTCCCTTGTGTTTTCTAATATACAGGCGGGCGTCATTGCCGGATAATCACAGATGAATTACGGGAATAGGACGGAGGCCATGCGACGCCCCCAACCGACCGCCCGCGCCCCAGTCAGGACTGCGCATCATGACGACCGCCCTCGATCCCCAGCCCGCCACCCCCGCCCCGACCGGAGGCGTTCCCTTCTACACGGAAAAAGGCAAAGCCCAGCCGCGTGCGGTCAAAGGCCGGTTCCGCACGCTGAAATGGTGGGCGACGGCGATCCTGCTGGGTTGGTGGCATCTGGCCCCGTTCATTCGCTGGGATCGCGGACCGGGCGCGCCGGGCCAGGGTATCCTGATCGACATGGTGGGACGCCGCGCCTATTTCTTCATGATCGAGATCTGGCCGCAGGAGGTTTATTACCTCACCGGCCTGTTGCTGATCGCCGCCATCTCGCTGTTCCTGATGTCGTCGCTGGCCGGGCGCGTGTGGTGCGGCTTCCTGTGCTGGCAGACGGTCTATACCGACCTGTTCGTCTGGGTCGAAGAGCACATGATCGGCGACCGCAACGCCCGCATCGCCTTCACCAAACAACCGCTGTCGCTGGGCAAGATTGGGCGTCTGGCGGCGGTCAATGTGATTTGGCTGGGCATCGCCTTCCTCTGCGGGCTCAGCTTCACCCTGTATTTCGGCGACGCTTTCCAGGTGCTGCATGATGTATTCACCCTGCAAGCGCCGCTCGCCACCTATCTGTTCATCGGCGTCATCGGCGGCTTCTGCTATTTGCTGGCCGGGCATGCGCGCGAGCGGGTCTGCGTTTATATGTGCCCCTATTCGCGCTTCCAGATGGCGATGACCGACGAGCATTCGCTGGTCGTCTCCTACGAGGCGTGGCGCGGCGAACCGCGTGGGCACGTCAAGCACGGCGAAAGCTTCGAGGGGCGCGGCCACTGCGTCGATTGCCAGTTGTGCCTGCATGTCTGCCCCACCGGCATCGACATCCGCCGCGGCCCGCAACTAGCCTGCATCGGCTGCGGTCTCTGCGTCGATGCCTGCAACACGGTGATGGCGAAGTTCGGCCTGCCGGCGAACCTGATTTCCTATGACTCCAGCGCCAACATGGTGGCGCGCGGGCGCGGATTGCCGGCCACCACCAAGCTGATCCGCCCGCGCACCGTGCTTTACGCCGGTGTTCTGGCCGTGGCCGGCTGCGCCATGCTGGCTTCGCTGGCCTTGCGCTCGGATCTGCGGGTCGATGTGCTGCATGGCCGCACCCCGGTCGCCGTGCAACTGTCCGGCGGCATGGTGCGCAACGGCTATGACTACAAGATTCTCAACATGCAGCGCCATGACCGCCAGTTCATCCTGACCGCCGGCGCCATCCCCGGCGGGGCCACCTTGGATATCATCGGCGGCGCCGGCGGCGCCCAGGCTGTGCCATTGACGGTGGCCGGCGACAGCGTCGGCAGCTTCCGCCTCTACGTCACCACCACAGGCACCGAGGACCGCAAGAACCGCCCCTTGAATCTAGTGCTGACCGAGCCCGCCACCGGCAAGACGGTGGTCAGCGAAACCTTCGTCGCCAGCCCGGATGAGTAGAAGGCGCCACCACCACAGGTTGCTCCACGGAACCGTTATACCTAGGTCGAATTGACTCCCCAGGCCTCGCGGGCGCTGAGTACACGGCATTACAAGGACTCAGCGTCCAAGAAACCTCAGGAGGACAACCGTCATGTTTCAGGAAGCCCTGGAAACCGTCAAGAAGCACACCGGCAACCGCAGCCGGTTCGAGAACTTCATCGGCGGGGCGTGGGTGGCTCCGGTCAAGGGGCTGTATTTCACCAACACCAGCCCGATCAACGGCCTGTCGCTGGGTGAAGTCGCCCGTTCGTCGGCCGAGGACGTTGAAGCCGCGCTCGATGCCGCGCATGCCGCCAAGGACGCCTGGGGCCGCAGCTCGCCGGCCGTCCGCGCTTCGGTGCTGAACCGCATCGCCGACCGCATGGAACAGAACCTGGAAATCCTGGCGCTGGCCGAGACGCTGGACAACGGCAAGCCGATCCGCGAAACCCGCGCCGCCGACATTCCGCTGGCCATCGACCATTTCCGCTATTTCGCCGGCTGCATCCGCGCGCAGGAAGGCTCCTTGGGCGAGATCGACGGCGACACCGTCGCCTACCACTATCACGAGCCGCTGGGCGTGGTCGGTCAGATCATCCCGTGGAACTTCCCGATTTTGATGGCCGTGTGGAAGGTCGCTCCGGCCCTGGCCGCTGGCAATTGCATTGTCTTGAAGCCCGCCGAGCAGACGCCCTGGAGCATCCTGGTCCTGGCCGAGCTGATCAAGGACATCCTGCCGCCGGGCACCCTGAACATCGTGAACGGCTTTGGCCTGGAAGCCGGCAAGCCGCTGGCCTCCAGCCCGCGCATCGCCAAGATCGCCTTCACCGGCGAGACCAGCACCGGCCGTCTGATCATGCAGTACGCCGCCGAGAACATCATTCCGGTGACCCTGGAGCTGGGCGGCAAGTCGGCCAACATCTTCATGCCCGACGTGATGGATGCCGACGACGCCTTCTTCGACAAGGCCCTGGAAGGCTTCGCCATGTTCGCCCTGAACCAGGGCGAAGTCTGCACCTGCCCGTCGCGCGCCTTGGTGCACGAGTCGATCTTCGACAAGTTCATGGAGCGCGCCGTCGCCCGCGTCGAGAAGATCAAGGGCGGCCACCCGCTGGACGCCAGCACCATGATCGGCGCCCAGGCCTCGAACGACCAGTTGCAGAAGATCTTGTCGTACATCGACATCGGCAAGGCCGAGGGCGCCAAATGCCTGACCGGCGGCACCGTCGCCACGCTCGGCGACGACCTGGAAGGCGGCTATTACGTCAAGCCGACCATCTTCGTCGGCCACAACAAGATGCGCATCTTCCAGGAAGAAATCTTTGGCCCGGTGGTCTCGGTCACCCCGTTCAAGGACATCAACGACGCCCTGCACATCGCCAACGATTCGCTGTACGGCCTGGGCGCCGGCGTGTGGAGCCGCAACGGTAACGCCGCCTATCACCTGGGACGCGAGCTGAAGGCCGGCCGCGTGTGGACCAACTGCTACCACCTCTATCCGGCGCATGCGGCGTTCGGCGGCTACAAGCAGTCGGGCATCGGTCGTGAGACCCACAAGATGATGCTCGACCACTATCAGCAGACCAAGAACCTGCTGGTCAGCTACAGCGCCAACGCGCTGGGCTTCTTCTAAGCAGACGCGGACGCGGGACGGGGGAAAACGCCCGTCCCGCGGTTCGCATTCATGGTCCCCGACACCCTTTGGGACCGCAGCGAATACCGTTATCACCTGCTAGTATGGGGTCTTTGGCCGCGACGATGGCAAGGATGAATGCGATGAGCCAGCAGCCCCCATTGTCTTCCTGCCGTGATCAGATGATCCGCCGCGCCGTCACTCTGCGCACCTCGCCCGCCGAGGCCGCCGCCGAGTTGCATGCCGGGCTGGTCCAGGCTGAAACCGCTTTGGTGGTGCTGTTCTGCTCGCCGCAAATCGCCGAGGACACCTTGGCCGAGGACATCGCCGAACGTTTTGCCGGAGTCCCGGTGATCGGCTGCACCACCGCCGGCGAGATCACGCCGTTCGGCTATCGTCACGGCAGCATCACCGGCGTCAGCTTCGCCGCCCCCGATTTCCACGCCGTCACCCGCCCGATCGCCGATGTGCGCGGCTTCAGCGTCGCCGATGGCCGCGACCTGGTGCAAAGCTGTCTGGCCGAACTCGACGCCACCGAACGCGATTGGCCACTCGGCCAGGTCTTCGCCATGCTGTTGATCGACGGCTTGACCACCTGCGAGGAATCGGTGGTCAGCGCCCTGCACCGCGAGTTGGGACCGATCCCGCTATTCGGCGGTTCGGCCGGCGACGAATTGACCTTCGGGGCCACCAAGGTCTTGCATGGCGGCAAGTTCCACCCCCATTCGGCGGTGCTGGTGCTGGTCGCCACCGACCATCCGTTCCGCGTCTTCAAGACCGAACACTTCGTCAGTTCGCAGGAAAAGATGGTCATCACCGAGGCCGATCCGGTGCGGCGCATCGTCACCGAGATCAACGCCGAACCCGCCGCCCAGGAATACGCGCGGATGGTCGGGTTGAGCATCGACAAGTTGACTCCGATGATCTTCGCCAATTATCCAGTGGTGGTGCGGGTCGGCAACATGCCCTATGTGCGGTCGATCCAGAAGGTCAACGAGGACGCCAGCCTGACCTTTTTCTGCGCCATCGACGAAGGCATCGTGCTGACCGTGGCCAAGGGCCTGGATATCGCCGAAGACCTGCAACGCCTGTTTGACGAGTTGGCCGCCGACATCGGCCCGCCCGAACTGGTGATCGGCTGCGACTGCATTCTGCGCAATCTGGAAATCCGCCAGAAAGGGCTGGAGGGCCGCATCTCGGCCCTCATGACCACCAACAACGTCGTCGGCTTCAACACCTATGGTGAGCAGTTCCACGCCATGCATGTGAACCAGACCTTCACCGGCGTCGCCATTGGCCGGCGCAACTGACATGGAACAAGCGCCCCCTCCTTTATCCGCCGACGACGCCCAGCGCCGCATCGCCGAGCTGGAGCGCGACAACGCCAAGCTGCGCAAGATCAACACGGTTCTGATCGACCGTGTCGAGCGCAGCATGGACTTCCAGGGCAACGCCTTCTCGCTGTTCCAGACCGCCATCGTCCTGGAGGGCCGGGTGCGCGACCGCACCGCCGAGTTGGAGAACGCCCTGCGCGAATTGGGCAAGAGCAACCGCGCCCTGCATCTGGCTAAGGAGGACGCGGAAACCGCGCAGATGCGCCTGAGCGCCGCCATCGAATCGGTCAGCGAAGGCTTCATCCTGTGCGACGCCGAAGACCGCCTGGTTCTATGCAACAGCAAGTACCGCGAGTTCTGGCCGGGGCTGGCCGAGATCATCCATCCGGGCATGCCCTTCCGCGCCTTGGTGCATCACGCGCAAACGCTGGGCCTGTTCGACGACGGCGAGGCGCAGTCGCTGCAAACCTCGATGAAGCGCCGTCTGCAACACCATCGCCAGCCGCAAGAGATGTTCGTGCTCAAGCTGACCGATGGCCGCTGGCTGCAAATCAACGAGCGCCGCACCGCCGATGGCGGCAGCGTCGCCATCTATACCGACATCACCGAAATCAAGCTGTCCGAGCAGCGCCAGCGCGAGTTTGAACTGGCCGAGAAAAGCGCCCTGTTGCAGGCCATTTTCGACAACATCTCGCAAGGCATTTCGGTGGTCGATGATGAGCGGCGGCTGGTGGCGTGGAACCAGCGTTTCCTCGATTTGCTCAGCATCACCGCCGACGAGATCACCACCGACAAGATCGCCAAAGGCACGCCCTTGCGCGACCTGATCCATCTGCCGGCGATCCGCTGCCAGTTCCTGCATGCCGGTTTCGGCTCCGCCATCGACGAGGTCGGCAGCTTTTGTATGGAACAGATGACCGACAATGGCCGCGTGCTGGAGGTCCAGTTGGGACCGATGCCGGGCGGCGGCGTCGTCACCACCTATACCGACATCACCGAACGCAAGGCCTCGGAATGGGCCTTGCGCGACAGCGAGCAGCGCATCCGCCTGATCACCGACGCCATGCCGGCGCTGATCGCCTATGTCGATTCCAGCCAGCGCTACCGCTTCACCAACAAGCCCTATGAGGACTGGTTCGGCCGCCCGCGCAGCGAAATCAACGGCCGCCAGATGCGCGCGGTGCTGGGCGAGGCGCTGTACAACGACCGCCGCCACGCCGTCGATGCGGTGCTGGCCGGCGAGAAAGTCACCTTCGAGATCGCCTTGCCGCTGGTCAACGGCTTGATCGAAGTCGCCCAAGCCACCTATGTCCCGCATTTCGGCGCCGACGGCGAGGTGCTTGGCTTCTTCGCCCTGATCCAGGACATCACCGAACGCAAGAAGGCCGCCGCCCAACTGCTGGAAGCCAAGGAAACCTTGGAACTGCGGGTCATCGAGCGCACCGCCGAGCTGACCACGCTCAATCTACAGCTCAAGCAGGAAGTCGAGGAGCGGAGCCAAGCCGAAGCTGCCCTGCGCATCGCCAAGGGCGAGGCCGAGCAGGCCAATATGAGCAAAACCAAGTTCATCGCCGCCGCCAGCCACGATTTATTGCAGCCGCTGAACGCCGCCCGCGTGTTCGCCGCCGCCTTGGGCGAATCGCGCATGGCCCCGCATAACCGGGGTCTGGTCAACAATGTCGGCTCGGCGCTGAACGCCGTCGATGAATTGCTCAGCGCGCTGCTGGATATCTCGAAGCTGGATGCCGGCGGCCAGACGCCGGAAATCAGCGACCTGCGCATCGATGGCCTGCTGGAATCGCTGGCCCGCGAGCATCTGCCGCAGGCCAAGGCGCGCCAGCTTCAATTGCGCTGGATACGCAGCAATGCGGTGGTGCGCACCGACCCCGTGCTGGTCGGGCGCATCCTGCGCAACTTCCTCAGCAACGCCATGCGTTACACCCCCGCCGGCACCATCCTGCTGGGCTGCCGCCGCCGCCCCGAGGGTTTGGAGGTGCAGGTCTGGGACAGCGGCACCGGCATCCCCGCCGACAAGCTGAAAGAGGTCTTCGACGAGTTCCGCCGTCTGGCCGGCGACAGCCACGGCAAGGATCGCGGCATGGGGCTGGGGCTGGCCATCGTCGATCG
>DATGZW010000391.1:0-3633 GCA_035297005.1 Patescibacteria group bacterium | reverse complement strand
GTCGATGACCTGTGCGCGGTGGCCGGCGAATTGGGCTTGCTCGGCGTGCCGGTGTTCCTGTTCCACGAAGGCGACGACGCCACGGCGGCGCGCGCCTTCGCCCAATTGGCCAAATTGACTGGCGGCGCCTGTTGCCGCTTCGACGCCGGCAGTCCGCAGCAATTGAAGGCGCTGTTGGGCGCGGTGGCGGTCTATGCGGCGGGCGGGCGCAAGGCGCTGGTCGATTACGGCAAGCGCCAGGGCGGCATCGTCCTGCAAATCACCCATCAGGTGAAAGGCGGCTGAGCCATGCTGCAACTGTTCACCGGGATTCTGGTGCTGGTCGCCGTGATGATGCTGGCGCGCTGGTTCGCCACCGCGTCTCCGGCGGGAATGGTGCGCACCGTCAAATGGACTGGGGCCGCCTTGTTGGTCGGCAGCAGCGCCTTTCTGCTGATGAGCGGGCGGCTGGCCTGGGTGTTCGCCGCCGCCTTGGGGCTGATTCCGTGGATCGTGCGGGGCGTGCATGTCCATCGGTTGTATCGGACCATGCGTGGCCGCATCGGTCGTATGGCCAATGGCCGGGCATCGGCGGGCGGTATGTCGCAAGTCGATACCTGTTTTCTCAGCATGCGCTTGGACCATGACAGCGGCAGCCTGAGCGGCGAGGTGATGGACGGCCCCTATCGCGGGCGCAAGCTGGCCGAGCTGTCGTTCGACGAGGCGATGGATCTGCACCGCCAATGCGCCGCCGACGCCCAGTCGGTACAGGTGCTGGAGGCTTGGCTGGAGCGGGTTTGGCCTGATTGGCGCGAGCGCCTGCGGGCGGCGGCCGAACCTCCGCCGCCGCCGGAAAATTCGGGGGCGATGTCGCGCGGCGAGGCCTTCGCCGTGCTGGGATTGACGCCCGACGCCTCGCCGGCGGAGGTCAAGGCCGCTTATCGGCGGCTGATGAGCGTGCTGCATCCCGACCATGGCGGCTCGGATTATCTGGCGGCAAAAATCAATCAGGCCAAGACCCTGCTGCTTGGCGACTGAAGCGCCCGTTGCTTCCTTCGCGTGGGCATGGCACAAACATGTCTTAACGCCCCGACACAGTCGGTGCCGGGGGCGAGATTGTATTTTCAACGAAGGACATAATCCGATGCCGCGTCCCGTGCGTAAGTGCGTATTTCCGGTTGGCGGTTTGGGGACCCGGTTCCTCCCCGCGACCAAGGCGATGCCCAAGGAAATGTTGCCGGTGGTGGACAAGCCGTTGATCCAGTACGCGGTCGAAGAGGCTGCCGCCGCGGGAATCGAGCATTTTATTTTCGTCACCGGGCGCGGTAAAGCGGCGCTGGAAGACCATTTCGATCACAATCCCGATCTGGAGCGCACGCTGCGTGAGCGCGGCAAGACCGTCGAATTGGCCGCCGCCACCTCGTGGATGCCCAAATCGGGTGAAGTCTCCTATACCCGCCAGCAGGAGCCGCTGGGTCTGGGGCATGCGGTGTGGTGCGCCCGCCATCTGGTCGGCGGCGAGCCCTTCGCCGTGATCCTGCCCGACGATTTGATCCTGGCCCGCACGCCCTGTTTGAAGCAGCTGGTCGATGCCCATGCCGAGGTTGACGGCCATGTGGTCGCCGTCGCCGATGTGCCGCGCGAGCACACCAAGCGCTATGGCATCCTTGATGTGGTATCCGACGATGGGCGTCTGGCCCGCGCCAAGGGTCTGGTCGAAAAGCCCGATCCGGACAAGGCGCCCTCGACCCTGTCGATCATCGGTCGTTACATTCTCGATCCGTCCGTGTTCGCCATCCTCGACCAGCAGACGCGCGGCGCCGGCAACGAGATTCAACTGACCGACGCCCTGTCCAAGACCATCGGTGACTTGCCGTTCCACGGCCTGCGCTTCGAAGGCCGCCGCTTCGATTGCGGCGACAAGGTGGGTTGGCTGCATGCCAACGTCTCCTTCGCCTTGGCTCGGCCCGACCTGCATGAGCAGTTCTCCGAGGTTCTGAAGGAATTCAAATAGGCTCGGCCGGTCAGTAAGGACGTTCTCCCATGCGCATTGCAATGATCGGAACCGGCTATGTCGGTTTGGTGTCCGGCGCCTGTTTCTCCGAGTTCGGCATCGACGTGGTTTGCGTCGATAAGGACGAAGCGAAGATCGCCGGCCTGCACCAGAACCGTATGCCGATCTATGAACCCGGCTTGGACGCCCTGGTGGCGGACAATGTGAAGGATGGCCGGTTGTCGTTCACCACTGACCTGAAGTCGGCGGTGTCCGGTGCCGATGCGGTGTTCATCGCCGTCGGCACGCCGTCGCGGCGCGGCGATGGTCACGCCGATCTGTCTTATGTCTATGCGGCGGCGCGGGAAATCGCCGAATCGTTGACCCGCTACACCGTCATTGTGACTAAGTCGACAGTCCCGGTCGGCACCGGGCGCGAAGTCGAGCGGATCATCCGCGAAACCCGCCCCGATGCCGAGTTCGATGTCGTTTCGAACCCGGAATTTCTGCGCGAAGGCTCGGCGATCAACGATTTCATGCGGCCCGACCGCGTCGTCATCGGCACCGAATCGGAACGCGCCCGCGCCGTGATGAAGCAGCTCTATCGCGTGCTGTACCTGATCGAAACGCCGATCGTGTTCACCTCGCTGGAGACCTCGGAGCTGATCAAATACGCCGCCAACACCTTCCTGGCGGCCAAGATCACCTTCATCAACGAGATCGCCGATTTGTGCGAGGCGGTCGGCGCCGACGTCCACGACGTGGCGCGCGGCATCGGCCTGGATGGCCGCATCGGTAAGAAGTTCCTGCATCCCGGCCCCGGCTATGGCGGCTCGTGCTTCCCCAAGGACACCTTGGCCCTGGTCAGGACGGCGCGCGACAAGGGTTCGCCGTTGCGCATCATCGAAACGGTGGTATCGATCAACGAAGAGCGCAAGCGCAAGATGGCCGATAAGATCATCGCCGCCGCCGGCGGTTCGGTCAAAGGCAAGACCGTCGCCGTGCTGGGCCTGACCTTCAAGCCCAACACCGACGACATGCGCGACAGCCCCAGCCTGGAAATCATCCCCGCCTTGCAGGCCGCCGGCGCCACCGTGCGCGCTTTCGATCCGGAAGGCATGGAAGAAGCCAAGACGCTGCTGACCGGCGTGGTCTATTGCGACGACGCTTATGCGACGTTGAAAGACGCCGACGTCATGGCGGTGCTGACCGAATGGAACGAATTCCGCGCGCTGGATCTGGACAAGATCAAAGCCCTGCTGAAGACGCCGACCATCGTCGATCTGCGCAACATCTATAGCCCCGCCGAGATGATCGGCGCCGGCTTCCATTACACCAGCATCGGCCGTCCGGGCAGCGACTCGCACTGACGACGGATCTTAAAGAAAAGGCGCCGCTCCGTAAGGGGCGGCGCCTTTTTTCATGGGGGTTCCGCTGACGCGGCCAAGAATACTCAGCGCGGCGACACTGGCTGATCGGGGAAGCACAATTCGTGGCGAGCCCGCCATTCCTCGCCGACATAGTTCAGCATCAAGGTGCGGCGCAGGCCGGGGATCGGGCGCTTGTGGAAACCGTGCCAAGTGTCCGAGCCGGGCACGAAGGCCAAGCCGCAATTGAAGTCGCCGGGCACTGATTCGACCAGATGACCGGTTCCGTCGAAG
>DATGZW010000390.1:0-2321 GCA_035297005.1 Patescibacteria group bacterium | reverse complement strand
ATTTGCGCGCCTTGCCGTGAAGCAGTTCGGCGGTTATCAGCACCAATACATAGACCTGCCATAATTCATTGGCCTCGCGGTAGATCGAGGCCTCCGAGATGTTGGACAGCAAGGTCGCGCCCACCAGCACCAGACCGGCAGCGTGGAACAGATAGTCGTGCCGGGCCAGCCTGAACAGAACCCACAGCAGCCGCCCGGTAATCAGCGCGAACAGCCCCAGCCCCAGGGCTCCGCCGCGCACCAGCAGATCCAGATAGCCGTTATGGAACTGCGCAAAATCAAAGACGATGGTCGCGGTGACGCTGCCCAGCGAGTCATAGCTCCAGCCCAGCAGCGGCTTGGCGACGATCAAATCGTCGGCTGTCGCCCACAGCGAGGTGCGGCCGGTCAGGGTGGCGTCGCGGCCCAAATGGCCCAGCAGAACATCCGGGTCCAACAGGTTCGGGGCGATGGCGAAGACGCCCAGCAGCACCGCCAGCCCGCCCACCACCAGGAACAGGATCTTACCGATGCGCAGCAGCGGGGGATTGTTCCGCAGGCTCATCAGAAAAAGCATGCCGCCGCCGCAGATGACGTTCAGCAGCATCGAACTCATGCTGCCCGACCCCAGCAAGGCCCAGCCAATCGGCGGATAGAAGGCCAGCAATCCCAGCCGGGCCAGCCGCGACCGTACCGAGAACAGCGCCGCCGTGGTGGCCCAGCTCGCCAGAACGGTGACGATGCCCAAGTGATTGGGGTTGGTGGTGATGCCCTGCCAGCGCCCGGTGACGCTTTCGATGCCGATGCTGGGAAACAGTTTGGTGACCACGATGGTCGCCAGGATGACGCCTTGCAGCATGACCGCCAGCGGCACGAACAGACGGCGCGAGTCGCGCCCCAGGCTGTGAAAAGCAGCCACGCAGACCACCGACGCGCCGCCCAGATGGATGAAGTTGATGAGGACGCGCTGCGGATAGACCGACCACAGCGCCGACGCCAGAACGCCCACCAACGAGACCCAGTAGAGGCTTAGCCCCGCCCCGCCGCCAGTGCCGAAGCCTCCGCTCAAGCACAGGATCAAGCCCAGGCCATAGGCTCCGCCGATGACCACCATCCGGCTGGGATCGACCATGAAGCCGGCTTGATCGACGCCCGACACGCTGACTCCGAAGCCGTAGATCATGCCGAACAGCGCCAGCAGGAACGGCAGCAGGAATAACAACCCCGCGCCTTGGTCCGCCGCCGTCTGGGGGAGCGATGCCGCCGAGGACTGCGAGGTCATTGCCAGTGGACCATGAGGATACGCGCCGAGCTGGTGTCGTCGGCCAACACATGCAGCAGGAAGGCCTTTTCCTCGGGCACCATCAGCACCTTGGGAAAGTTGTAGCCGCTGCTGCTATAGACCAGCCGCCACGGCGCATCGGCTGCGGCATCGGCAGGCCGGTTCAGGATGCGCGGGCCGCTGGCGAAAGCCCAGACGGTGCCGCTGTCATCGGCCATCAGCGCCTGCGCGCCATAGGGGGCAATTTGCGGCGGCGACCACAGCGCCTGTCCCGGTTCGCGCATGGTCATCGACCACGCCGAGCCCAGCGGCTGCACCCCGGCATAAATCCGCCCCTTGGGCGAGGTCGTCAGGCTGGTCATGGCGAAGAAGCCGTCCTCGCCCGCGCCCATGAAGGCTTTGGTGGTTTCCGGGGTGATCGGCAGGCGATAGGCAGTACCGTCGGCGGCCTGGAAGGTCTTGCCCGCATCGGCGGAAAAGGCATAACCGGGACGCGTCATCTCGGCCCCCGCCTGCCCGCGCCGCCAGGTCCAGGTCACATGCATGCCGTTGCCCTTGTCAAACCACAGACGCGGCAGATAGGCCGTCCAGCCCGCCTTGACGCAAAAGGCGGTAACGCCGGGCGCATCGGCCACGCCGCCGCCGATGGCCGTCCAGGTTTGCCGCTCGACGTCGTAGCGGGCGATGCCGCAGCCGAAGGCGCGATCCGCCGGAGCGGCGGCGGGCTTGATGGCGAAGCGATAGGTGACGTACAGCTCGCCATGGCGGTCATGGAAGAATGCCGGATAGGTGATCTGATTGCCGGGAATGGCCGCTGTGCCCACATCGCTCATGGCCCGCACCACCTCGGCGGTGAAGCGGTCGGCGGCGAGGTCGGCGATTTGCGCATCGCTGAGGCGGGTGCCTTTGAAGGTAAAGCGCGAGATGTCGCCCGGCTGCTCGGAAACGGCGTATTGCCACGGCATGTTGTGCATGTTGTAGACCACATGCACATAGCCGCTCTTGTCGATGCCGATCGATGGCGCCGTGTGATAGGGATCGTCGATGGTGCGCGGCTCGA
>DATGZW010000389.1:0-2800 GCA_035297005.1 Patescibacteria group bacterium | reverse complement strand
TCGAGATCCCCAAGGGCTTCTTCCCGGTCCAGGATACCGGCTTGATCCAGGGCATTTCCCAGGCGGCGCAGTCGGTGTCCTATGCGACCATGGCCGAGCGCCAGCAGGCCTTGGCCGCCGCCGTGCTGCGCGACCCGGATGTCGAAAGCCTGTCGTCGTTCATTGGCGTTGACGGCACCAACACCACGCTGAACAGCGGGCGCTTCCTGATTAATCTGCGCCCGCGCGACGACCGCAGCGCCACCGCCAGCGATATCATCCGCCGCTTGCAGACGGAAACTGCCGATGTCACCGGCATTTCGCTGTTCATGCAGCCGGTGCAGGATCTGTCCATCGACGCCACCGTTAGCCGCACCCAGTACCAGTTCGTGCTGGAGGACGCCAACCCGACCGAGCTGTCGGCCTGGTCCACCAAGCTGGTGGAACGGTTGAGCAGCCTGCCGCAACTGGCCGACGTCACCAGCAATACCCAGGATGCGGGGCTGTCGGCCTATATCGTCATCGACCGTTCGACCGCCGCGCGCTTCGGCATTACTCCGGCGACGGTGGACAACGCGCTGTACGATGCCTTTGGCCAGCGCATCATCTCGACCATCTTCACCCAGTCGAACCAGTACCGGGTGATCCTGGAGGCCGATCCATCTCTGCATGGGTCATTGGCCTCGCTGTCCTCGATCTATCTGCCGTCGTCGAATGGCGGGCAGGTGCCGCTGTCGGCCATCGCCACCGTCAAGGAACAGACGGTGCCGCTGCAAATCAACCATCTGGGCCAGTTCCCGGCGATCTCGATCTCGTTCAATATCGCCCCTGGCGGCTCGTTGAGCGAGGCGGTGGGGGCCATCCAGCAGGCCGAGCAAGAGATCGCCATGCCGGCCAGCGTGATCACCGCGTTCCAGGGCGCGGCGCTAGCCTTCCAGGCCTCGCTGGGTAACGAGCTGCTGCTGATCCTGGCCGCCATCGTCACCATGTACATCGTGCTGGGCGTGCTTTACGAAAGCTACATCCACCCGATCACCATCCTTTCGACCTTGCCGTCGGCGGGTATCGGGGCGTTGCTGGCGCTGATGGCGGTCAAGAGCGATCTGGGCATCATCGGCATCATCGGCATCATCCTGCTGATCGGCATCGTCAAGAAGAATGCGATCATGATGATCGACTTCGCCCTCGACGCCGAGCGCAACGAGGGCAAGCCGCCGCGTGAGGCCATCTATCAGGCCTGCCTGCTGCGCTTCCGCCCGATCCTGATGACCACCATGGCGGCTCTGTTGGGGGCGTTGCCGCTGATGCTGGGCACCGGCACCGGTTCGGAGCTGCGCCATCCTCTGGGTGTCAGCATCGTCGGTGGTTTGATCGTCAGCCAGATGCTGACGCTGTTCACCACCCCCGTCATTTATCTGGCCTTCGACAAGCTGGCGATCCGCCTGGGCCGCCGTAAAGGCGACGCAGCCGAGGTCGAGGAAGGCGGCACGCCATGAGTTTCTCGGCGCTGTTCATCGGGCGGCCGGTGGCGACCACCCTGCTGACGCTGGGGGTGGCGCTGGCCGGCGGCTTGGCGTTCTTCCTGCTGCCGGTGTCGCCGCTGCCGCAGGTGGATTTTCCCACCATCGCCGTTCAGGCGACGATGCCGGGAGCCAGCCCCGAGACCATGGCCACCAGCGTTGCCACGCCCCTGGAACGCCATCTGGGGCAGATTGCCGACGTGACCGAGATGACCTCGTCCAGTTCGGTCGGCTCGACCCGCGTTACCTTGCAGTTCGGCCTATCGCGCGATATCGACGGCGCCGCCCGCGACGTGCAGGCGGCGATCAACGCCGCCCGCGCCGATTTGCCGACCAGCTTGCGCAGCAATCCGGTTTATCACAAGGTCAATCCGGCCGACGCGCCGATCATGATCCTGGCGATGACCTCGGACACCCTGACCCAGGGGCAGGTCTATGATTCTGCTGCGACGATCCTGCAACAGAAACTGTCGCAGGTGCAGGGCATCGGTCAGGTCAATGTCGGCGGTAGTTCGCTGCCGGCGGTGCGTGTCGAGTTGAACCCGCATGCGCTGTTCAAATACGGCATCGGGCTGGAGGACGTGCGGGCGTCGCTGTCCTCGGCCAACGCCAACAGCCCCAAGGGCGCCATCGACGACGGCGACAAGCGCTATCAGGTCTACACCAACGATCAAGCGCGGCGCGCCGATCAATACCGCGATTTGGTGGTTGCTTATCGCAACGGCTCGGCGGTGCGGTTGAACGACCTCTCCCAGGTCGATGATTCGGTCGAGGATTTGCGCAATCAGGGCTTATCCAACGGCAAGCCATCGGTGCTGGTGATCCTCTATCGCCAGCCGGGCGCCAACATCATCGAAACGGTGGACCGGGTGACGGCGCTGCTGCCCGAGCTGAGAGCCTCGATCCCCAGCAGTATCGACCTTGTTACGGCGATGGACCGCACCGGCACCATCCGCGCCTCGCTACGCGACGTCGAGCGCACCTTGATGATCTCGATCGCGCTAGTCATCCTGGTGGTGTTCGTCTTTTTGCGCGATCCCCGCGCCACCTTGATCCCCGCCGTTGCCGTGGTGGTCTCGCTGGTCGGCACCTTTGGCGCGATGTATGTGCTGGGCTACAGCCTGGACAATCTCTCGCTGATGGCGTTGACCATCGGCACCGGCTTCGTCGTCGATGACGCCATCGTCGTGCTGGAAAACGTCACCCGCTACATCGAGGATGGCTTGTCGCCGCTGGGGGCGGCCCTGAAGGGCGCCAACGAAGTAGGCTTCACCGTGCTCTCCATGAGCATCTCGTTGATC
>DATGZW010000388.1:0-2250 GCA_035297005.1 Patescibacteria group bacterium | reverse complement strand
CGAGCCAGACCTGGCGACTGGGAGGCGTGGCCGGCGGGACGCCAAACAGCGCATACACCTCTGGCATCCATTCGACCACCCCGCTACGCAGGTCCAGACTCCATTGGCCAGCTTTGGCGCAATCCAGGGCAAAGGACAACTTGATATTGGCGGCGCGCAAATCCTGCTCGGCCCGCTTGCGGTTGGTAATGTCGATGGCGGTGGCGATCAGATAGGGTGCCTGCCCCGGCCTTACGTGTTTTTGCAGGGTGACCGCCACCCAAACATGCTCGCCGTTCTTGCGCCGATAGCGCTTCTCGTAGCTGGACTGATCGATCTGGCCATCGCGCATGCGGGCGACCGTGCGAAGACCTTCGTCGAAGTCGTCGGGATGGGTGACGTCGAGGCAGGTCTTGCCGGCCAGCTCCCGCGGCTCATAGCCAAGGATCTGGCAATAGCTGCGGTTGACCCGCAACCAGCGCCCGTCCATCGACAGGTTAGCCAGACCGATGATGGCGGTCTCGAAAGTTTCGCGATAGCGGTCGGCGGCGGGGTCGACGTTGTGCAGGGTCAGCAGAATGACGCCCCCCGGCATCGGCGTCAGAAAAACTTCGGCCGAGTCCCCCAAAGGCTGACGCACCGCTTGCCCGCCAAGGCCCCGGTCGAGCGCGTCGCGCCACAACCCGGCCACCTCGGGATAGCCTGATGTCAGGTCGCGCGCCGGCCACCCCACTTGTGGACGCTGGCCGAACCGCTGAAACACCACATGAGCGAAAGGAACGCTGGTCGCCAAAATTTCGGCCTTGGCATCGATCGCCGCCATGCAATCCAGCGATGACCGGACCATGGACAGCACCGCAACAACAGCTTCCTCCATCGCGTTTCCATTGCTCCGACAAACCGCACCTATGACCATGAAAATAATCATAGCCTATAATCGCATTTGGTTTGATCCGGCCCGACGGCATACATACGGGGGTATTAGAAAACCATGATAAACAAAAAGGGCGCAGGGATTTCTCCCCGCGCTCTTTTCCATGGAATGGACTGCTGACGGTTGACGGCTATTCGTCGCGGTGGGTGCGTTCCTGGCGTTCGTGGCGTTCCTGTGCCTCGATCGACATGGTGGCGATGGGTCGGGCTTCCAAGCGGCGAACGCCGATGGGTTCTCCCGTCTCCTCGCAATAGCCGTAGCTGCTGTCCTCGATGCGCAACAAGGCGGCATCGATCTTGGAGATCAGCTTGCGGGCCCGATCACGGGTGCGCAACTCCAAGGACCGGTCGGTCTCGGCCTGGGCGCGATCGGCGATGTCGGGTTCCTGGAGCCCACCCTCCTGCAAATGCAGCAGGGTTTCATCGGAATCGCGCAATAGCTCGGTGCGCCAGCGCAACAACTTCAAGCGGAAGTATTCGCGCTGGTATTCGTTCATGAACGGCTCGTCCTCGCTGGGACGATAGTCCGGCGGCAGCGTAACAGTCATGCCTTCCCCACGTTCGGTATCGAATTCCGCCGCGGAATATAAGGATGCAGCCCCGTCCCCGCAAGGATGGAATGAGGCTGACCGCGCCGGACATGATTTTGAAAAGACTGGATTCTGCGTCAGCCGTCGCTCCGCGACAGCTTGGCCAGTTCGACCTCGGCCCTGAGTTCGATCTCGTCGAGCACTGCGGCCAGACGCGGATCGTTCACCGTATCACGGCGCGAGCGCACCATGTCGCCAAGAGCCAGCAGCTTCTCCTTGGGGATTTCCCCCAGCAAAAGCCCGTGCCGGATCTCTTCCAACTGGTCGAGAATGTCCTCGCCGCGTCGGACCATGCGCTGGCGCGAGTTCTGTTCCAAGGCGTCGCCGACCGACTGAGTCGCCAACAAGGCATCAATGCTGCCGACCGCCGATGGCGTATCGACGGCCTGCGCCTCGTCTACTCCCCCGAAAGTGTCGGCGAGCTCGCGCGCGAACGCCCCGGACGAAGACGCCTCAGTCTTGCCGGTGCGGCGCGCTTGGCCCGCTCCCTTCGTCGTCCCGATGCCGGAAAGTTTCATACCTGCCTATCGAGCCTGAAATACTGAACAGAGAGTGTACACTGGCAGGAGTCCGGTTAAAAGCCGGTAAATCGGGCGCCCCCGGAACAGCAGGCCTCCACACCCGCCAAGAGGGGAATAAATTGCCGGGCCAACCCGGCGGAACTTGCCGCAACCCCTCTCTTTTCCGCAGCCACCCCAGCGTTTCCGCCAAATTCAGCGTTGGCACGATCCTCGCATGATGAGCAGAG
>DATGZW010000387.1:0-2118 GCA_035297005.1 Patescibacteria group bacterium | reverse complement strand
CAGCACCAGCAACACGCCGAAGCCAAACGACATCATGAAAGCCACGGTGCCGGTGTCGCGCTCGACGCCGCGCCGGGCGGCGACGATGACCATGGCTTTCATGATGTCGTTTGGCTTCGGCGTGTTGCTGGTGCTGGTGCTCGACCGCATGGACAACGCGGTGCGCTCGGCCGACGAAGCCGAGGAGCTGTCGGGGCTGCCGATGCTGGCGGTGATTCCGGTGCATCGCGGCGACACCGCCAACACGCCGAAGGAACTGGCCGATAATCCCCGCTCGCCCTTGGCCGATGCCATCCGCAGCCTGCGCGTGACCTTGGATCTGGGCGAAGGTGAGGGCAAGGCCCGCGTCATCATGGTCACCTCGTCGATGCCTAAGGAGGGGAAAACCTTTGCGTCCCTATGTCTGGCGACGATGCTGTCGCGCGTCGAGGCGCGGGTGCTGCTGATCGATGGCGATCTGCATCGGCCCAAGCTGCACGCTGCCTTTGGCGTGACCGGCGAGACTGGGCTGGCCCAGGTGCTGGCCGGACAGGCTTCAATCGAGGACGTGTTGATCCGCAACGCGGCGGACGGCCTGGATTTCATGCCCGCCGGGCTGCTGAGCAAGGTTGCCGATCTGGTCAACGAGCCGCAGGTCGAGGCGCTATTGCACAGCTTGGCCCAATATTACGACCGCATCGTGGTCGATCTGCCGCCGGTGCTGGCTGTCGCCGATCCGCGCATCTTCAGCCGCTTCGCCGATCGCGTGCTTTATCTGATCAAGTGGAACAGCACGCCGCGTGATGCCGTGCGCAATGGTTTGAAGCTGCTCGGCGACGCCAATGTGACGGTGCATGGCGTGGTTCTGTCGCAGGTCGATCAAAAGAAATATTCGCGCTACGCCTATGGGGACTACGGCAATTATTATGGCCGATACAAAGAATACTACCAGTCCTAAGCGCGACGAGGGGCGCCAGAAAAGCCATGCCGGGGTGGCGCTGGTCGGTGCCGCCCTTGGTCTGTCGATTCTGGCCCTCGCCGTACCCCGCTTGACCTCGGCGGTCATCGCCCTCGACTCGCGTGAGGTGTTGTCGAGTCTGCGAGACGGTCAGCCCATCGACGCCGCCCGCCAGAGCGCCGCCCTTGCCGATTTGGAGCGCGCTTCGGCCTGGGTCGCCGATGGCGAACTGGCCTTGGATCGCGGCTATTTGCTGATGCAGCAGGCCGATGCCGCCGCCGACGTCCAGACTCGCGCCGCATTGCGCCGCCAAGCCATCGCCGCCACCGCAGCCGGTTTGGCGCTCAGTCCGTCGCAGCCTTCCGCCTGGGCCAGACTAGCGGCGTTGCGTGCCGCCGAGAACGACCGCCAAGGCGCGGCGGACGCCTTGCGCCTGTCGATGCTGACCGGCGCCGTGGCTCCGGCGTTGATGGCGTCGCGTTTGAATTTGGGGCTGTCGCTGCTGCCGGAATTGGATCGTGACACCACCGAGCAATTGCGCCGGCAGGTGCGTCTGACCTGGGCCATCTCTCCCGATATCGTCGGCGAGATGGCGCAACGCCCGGCCACTGGCCGCTTCGTCGTCGAGGCGCTCAACACCATGTCCGACAGCGACGTCGATCGTTACGTCCAACTGCACGGTAAATAACCGCCCGTTCAGGGTCGTGGACGGTGTTCGACGGTGTTGAACGACTGGGCATAGGCGATGCCCAGCAACAGCGCATAAGTGGCGGCGATGGCGGGGATTTGCAGGCTGAAATCCAGCATCCCGTGCAGGCCGACCAACAGCGTGACCGCCAGCCCGACCGCCGGATAGATCTGGTCGCGGCGGCGGCGGATCAAGCCGCGCAGACACACCGCCATGATCGCCGCCAGCGCCAAATAGAGCGCCGCCGCCGCCGGCAGCCCCAGATCCATCATCACTTCCAGGTGGACGTTGTGGGCAAAATCGATGAGATAGGGCAGCGGCAACGAGGTGTCGCGATAGGCGTGGAACGCCGGTTCGAAGGCACCCAGGCCGAAGCCGGTCCACGGCGCGTCGCCGATGGCGGTTTCGGTCAGCCGATAAATGTTGGCCCGCACCTCGTCGGTCAAGCCATCGACGGCAAGGCGCTGAAAGGTCATGTCGCCGCTGGTCGCCA
>DATGZW010000386.1:0-4954 GCA_035297005.1 Patescibacteria group bacterium | reverse complement strand
TTGCGTGCTCACGCTGTCTCCTCGGTCCCGTCACGATCTTGCGCCGCCCCCTCTCCACTGTTACGCGAAGCATATACCTCCGCATCTTGATTGCCGTTCATGCACCTTTCTCAATCCCACGCCAACGACGATCTTTGGGTGTTCGGGTACGGCTCGCTGATGTGGCGGCCGGGGTTCGCGTATCAGGAAGTGACACCGGCGCTGCTGGATGGGTATCACCGCAGCTTCTGCGTCTATAGCCGTTATTGGCGCGGCACGCCGGAACGGCCTGGGCTGGTGCTCGGGTTGACCCCCGGCGGCAGTTGCCAGGGGCTGGCCTTCCGCGTCGCCGCCGCCGACCGCGAGGATGTGGTGGAATACCTCAACGAGCGGGAATTGGGAGTTTACGCGTACATCGCTTGCGATCTGCCGGTTGATATCGGGGCGCGACGGGTGGAGGCTTATTGCTTCGTCGCTGACCCCCAGCATCGCCATTACGCTGGCGACCTCGCCGTCGATGCCGCCGCGCAAATCATCATGGACGCCGAGGGCAAAGCCGGGCTGAACCGCGATTACTTGATCAATACGGTACGCCAGTTGGAAGGCCACGGCCATGTCGAGCCCAGCCTGCACCGGTTGCTCAAGACGGTCGAGGAACTGACCGGGGTGATCGAAAGCGGGGCGGGGATTTAAGCCGTCTTGCCAAGGGCGAAGGCCTTGAAGGCGTCGAGGGCCAGCGGGCGGCTGTAGTGGTAGCCTTGGATGATGTCGCAACCTTGCTCGCGCATGAAATGCTGCTGCTCGGCGGTTTCCACGCCTTCGGCGATGATGCGCAGGTTCAGGCTGCGGGCCATGGCGATGATCGCCTGAACCAAGGCGCGGTCGTTGGGATCGGTCAGCACGTCGCGGACGAAGGATCGGTCGATCTTCAAGGTGTGGAACGGGTAGCGCTTCAGATAGCTGAGCGAGGAATAGCCGGTGCCGAAATCATCGAGCGACAGCCGCACGCCCAAGCGGTTCAACTCCTCCAGCACGCCGGAGGTATGCTGCGGATCCTCGATCAGGAAGGATTCGGTGATTTCCAGTTCCAGGTTTTCCGGCGGCAAACCGCTGTCGGCCAGGGCTTGGCGCACTTCGTCGAGCAGCCGGGCATGGCGCAACTGGCGTGATGAGGTGTTGACCGCGATGGTCGTCATCGGCAAGCCCTGGTCCAGCCAGGCTTTGGCTTGGCGGCAGGCGGAGTTCAGCACCCATTGGCCGATGGGCACGATCAGGCCGGTGTCTTCGGCCAGCGGAATGAAGTTGTCGGGCATGACCAGCCCCAGCGTCGGCGAGTTCCACCGCAACAGCGCCTCGGCCCCGGCCATTCTGCCGGTATTGAGGTCGAGCAGCGGCTGGTAATGCAGAAACAACTCATCGCGCCCCAGCGCGTGGCGCAGATGGGTGTCGATCTCCAGGCGCTTGGCGGCGACCTGGTTCATTCCTGGAGTGAAAAAGCGATAGGTATTGCGCGCGCTTTCCTTGGCCCGCGACATGGCGGCGCCACAGTTTTGCAGCAGCCCCTGGGCATCGTCGCCGTCGGTGGGGGCGACGGTCAAGCCGATGCTGACCGAGACGAACAGTTCCGTGCCCTCGATCAGGAACGGGTAGCTGAACGATTCCAGCACCCGCCGCGCCACCACGTCGGATTGTTCATCATGCGAGCGGTCGGCCAGGATCAACAGGAATTCGTCGCTGCCCAACCGGGCCACGGTATCGGTCTTGCGGGCGCAGGCTTGCAGGCGCCGTGCCGCTTCGATCAGCACCGCGTCGCCAGCGGCGTGGCCCAGGGATTCGTTAATGATCTTGAAGTGATCGAGATCGACCAGCATCACCGTCAATGGCCGTGTGTCGCGCTGGGTCTGGTTCAGCGCCTGACACAGGCGGTCAAAGGCCAGGATGCGGTTGGGCAGGTTGGTCAGCTGGTCGAAATTGGCCTGATGCAGCAGGCGTTCCTCGAAGCGTTTGCGCGCCGAGACGTCCTCGGCCATGCACAACAGGTGGGTGACCGAGCCATCACGCCCGCGAATCGGCGAAATCTGGGTTTGGCTCCAATAAAGTTCGCCGTCCTTGCGCTTGTTGTACAACTCGCCGCGCCATTCACGGCCCGCCAGCACGGTGTCCCACAACTCGTGGAAGACGGTTTCGGGCATGTAGCCGGATTTCAGCAGGCGAGGGGTATTGCCCAAAGCCTCCTCGGCCGCATAGCCGGTCACGTCGCAGAAGCGCTGGTTGACGTATTCGATGATGCCGGCGCGGTTGGTGATGGTCACCGCCGCCGGGCTTTGCTCGACCGCCAGCGACAGCTTGGACAGCAAGGTCTCCGCTTCCTCGCGCTGCTGGGCGCTGCGGAAGGCCGAGATGAGGTTGCCGCAGGAATTGAAGAACGGCGCCAACTCGCTCAGCAAGGCCGGCTCGTAGGGCGTGCTGCGGCCGATCAGTTCGATGACGCCGGCCAATTCCTCGCCGGCATAAAGCGGCAGCGCCATGCGGTCGGCCTCGATGACCGGATCGCCGCTGGCCAGCACGCGCGGCAGCAGGCGGTCTTCCGGGCTATGCGGCGCGCCGGCCCGGTGCTCGGCTTGCAGGCTGCCGGCGGCGTTTTGCTTAACCTCCTCGATCAAGCCTTCGCGGCTGGCGGTCAGGCTGACGGCGGTTTTCAGTAGGCGGCTGAACAAGGCCTCGGCGTCGCGGTCGCCGATGAACTGGTTGTGCAGGTCGTTCAGAACCTCCAGCACTTCGTGCTTGCGGCGCAACTCGGACTCGATCTGTTTGCGCAGAGTGATGTCGACCAGGGCCACCACCAGCGCATCCTGGTCCTCATAGCGGATCGGGCGGGCGTTGAGGAAGGCGACGTGGATGCTGCCGTCCTTGGCGCGGAAGCGGATTTCGTGGTTGCTGACCTCGCCGTCGGTGTCGATGGTTTGCAAATAAGGAATGCGCTCTTCGGCATCGACGTAGAAATCGACGGTGCGCCGCCCGACCATCTCGCGGCCCTTATAGCCGGCAAGCTTTTCGACCCAGGCGTTGCCGTACAATACCAACCCGTCGCTACGGCGCACCACCAGCAGCGGCACCGGCAGGGTTTCGATGATCGAGCGCAATTGCGCCTCGCGCCCGAAGGCCAGGTCCAGGCGCTGTTGTTGGGTGCGCTGCGACACGCTGGTCAGCATGTAAATCAGCAGGCCGCTGACGCAGACGAACAGCAGTCCCTTCAGTTCCGACAGCAGCGTGTGCAGCGGCGGGGAGACCAGCAGCCAGGGCTGGACCAGATGATCGGTCGAGACGATCCACAGGCTGCCGATGACCATGTAGGTCAGCGCGACGGTGAGCGGAGACAGCGGTTTGGCGGTTTGCCAACGCAAGGTCATAGCCTTCACTCGTTCCAAGGGGACTCCCTGCGAGAACCGTACAGCCATTTGGGCGGATGTCCAGATGGCCGCTAATCCAAAATGGTTTCAACCCTATACGCAAGCGACAATGTGGTGAAAGGTCCGAATAAGGCAAGATGTCCTTGATTAATCATGGCGGTACGAAATCTGCAGTGGCATTCTGGCGCAGACCATTCATATCTGCGGGTCTGTCGCGAAGACTTGGCGGCTAATCCTGGCGTTTCAGCCAGCGCAACGCGCCCTGGCCGGCGCGGCTGCCGGTGGCGAAGCAGCCGGTCAGCAGATAGCCGCCGGTGGGGGCTTCCCAATCCAGCATTTCGCCGGCGATGAACAGGCCGGGGCGGCGGCGCGCCATCAACTGCTCGTCCAACTCGTCGAAGGCGATGCCGCCGGCGGTCGAAATTGCCTCGGCCAGCGGGCGGCAGGCGGTCAGGGTGACCGGCACCGCCTTGATGCGGCGCGCCAGACGCACGGGGTCGGCCAAATCCGCCGCATCGGCGCCTTCGCGCAGCAGGGCGACGGCGGCGGGCACCAGATTGATCGATTTGCGCAAACTGTTGGACATCGACAAACGCCCGCGCGGCTTGCTCAGGCGTTCGACCAGCGCCGCTTCCGACAGATCGGGCTTGATGTCGATGCTCAGCACCGCTTGTCCGTCGCGGGCGATGCCCTCGCGCAGGGCCGCCGACAACGCATAGACAGCACCGCCTTCCAGCCCGTATTCGCTCAGCACCATCTCGCCTTTGATGCGCTGGCCGCCGAACGACAGCGCGACGTTCTTCAGCGGCGTGCCGAAATGCGCGGCCATGAACGGCGACCACGCCGTCACGAAGCCGCTATTGGCCGGCTTCAAGGGCTCCACGCGCAGACCCAAACCTTCGGCCAAGGCGACCCAGCCGCCGGTCGAGCCGAGCTGAGGCCAACTGCCGCCGCCCAGAGCCAGCACGGTGGCGTCGGCGGTCAGGCGCTGTTCGCCATTGGGAGTGTCGAAGCACAAAGCGCCGTCTTCGGCGAAGCCGGTCCAGCGGTGACGCGGGCGGAACTGCACGCCAAGAATGCGCAATCGCCGCACCCAGGCGCGCAGCAACGGCGCCGCCTTGAACTCGGCGGGAAATACCCGCCCGCTGGTGCCGACAAAGGTGTCGATGCCCAAGCCCGCCGACCAGGCGCGCAACGCGTCGGGGCCGAAATCCGCGAACAATCCGGCGAACCGCTCGGCCTTGTCGCCAAAGCGGGCGGTGAAGGCGGGCAGGGGCTCGGAATGGGTCAGGTTGAGTCCACCCTTGCCGGCCAGCAGGAATTTGCGCCCGACCGACGGCATGGCGTCGCACAAGGTGACGCGCGCGCCCCCGGCGGACAGCACTTCCGCCGCCATGAGGCCCGCCGGACCACCGCCCACCACGCATACACTATTCCGTTCGGTCACGTTGCCTCCTGGCTGAATTCCGCGCCATCAAGGGGGTGGCGGCGGCGGAAGTCAATCGTGTCGATGATCCAGCACAGACATTGACTTTCGACAATGTTGCAACATATGTTGCAACATT
>DATGZW010000385.1:0-4130 GCA_035297005.1 Patescibacteria group bacterium | reverse complement strand
GTAGAACCACACCAAAAATACGCGCCATGGTTGGTGCATTTCGCGATCCACCCAACCTGGGGCGAATTCTCGTCGGGTTACCGGCCGCTGCGGGGATAGAATTTATAACCGTTCGGATAATTCCCCTGCCCTCGTGGGGTTCACAGATGCCTAGATTCATCACCCTGGCTGTTCTTGCACTCGGCTTCGCTTGGGGCGGGCCGGTGCTGGCGGCTGGCGGCGACCGCAGCCACGAGCCGATCCGCCCCCTGACTGCCGCCGTCGGTCTGGATCCGCGGCAGGTGGCCTTGGGGCGCGAATTGTTTCTTGATCCCATTCTGTCGCGCGATGGCACGATCCGCTGCGCCAGCTGCCATTCGTTGAGCCAGGGCGGAGCCGATACGCGCCCGCATTCTCTGGGCGTAGGCGACAAGGAAGGCAGCGTCAACGCCCCCACCGTCTATAACACCACACTCAATGTCGCGCAGTTCTGGGACGGACGCGCCGCCACTCTGGAAGAGCAGGCCGGCGGCCCCATCACCAATCCCGTCGAGATGGCCGCGGACTGGCCGGGCGTGGTGGCCCGGCTGCGCGCCTCGCCCTATCGCGCCAAGTTCCGGGCAATCTTCGCCGCCGAGCCCGATGAGTCCTCGGTTCGAGCCGTGCTGGCCAGCTTCGAGCGGTCGCTGATATCGACCGGTTCCCGCTTCGACCGCTGGCTGTTGGGCAACGACGATGCCATCACCCAGGACGAAAAGACCGGTTACGTCCTGTTCAAGTCCTATGGCTGCGCCTCTTGCCACCAAGGCGCCAATGTCGGCGGCAACATGTTTCAGAAATTCGGCTTCTTCGGCAACTGGTTCGATGACCGTGGCCACGGCTCTGCCGCTGATTTAGGGCGTTATAATGTGACCAAGCAAGAGAGCGACCGCTATGTGTTCAAGGTGCCCAGCCTGCGCATGGTGGTTCTGACCGCGCCTTATTTTCATGACGGCAGCGTCGGCGACCTGTCCGAAGCCATCGGATTGATGGGACGCTATCAATTGGGCCGCGAAATCAGCGGACATGACACCGCGCTGATCGCCAAGTTCCTAGCCACCCTGCCGGGAAAGCTGGTGGAGGACGCTCGATGAGACGCTCTCCCCGCCTTGCCGCTCACGTCTTCATCGCCGCCGTCGTCGTCATCGCGGCTGTGATGGTGCTGGCGACCCGTAGCGATGTCGCCGCCCAACGTCACAGCGACCTGATCGCCACCTTCGAAGGCTTGGCTCAAGCCGAAACGCGACTGGACCGCGACCTGTTGGAGGTTATCTCGGGGGTGCTGCCACATTACGACAGCTTGGTCGCCCACACCAACGACCTGCGCCGGCATCTTGGCCAACTGAACGAGGCCGAGAACTGGCTGGAACCGCCGCAGCAGCCTCTGGCCGATTTCCGCAGCCGCATTGAGGCCAGACTTTCCGCCGCCGAGGACATCAAAGGCATGGCCGCCTTCGTCCGCAACGAAGAGGCCTATCTGCCCTTTGCCGTCGCCGGGTACGCAGCCACCGCGCGCCCCGACATCGCCGTGCGCATCCAAGGCACCTTGATCGACCTGGAAGGCTATGAGCGGGTGCCCTCGGTCGAACTGGGCACCAAGATCGAAGCCGATTTCGCCCGCTTCGACACCGCCGCCGCGCCGGACCTGATCGGCATCGTCACCCATATGCGGACGATGAAGCATCAACGCGACCTGTTGCGCCAGGGCATGGACCGCTATTTCGCTATTCCCGCCAGCGATGCGCTGGAACAGGTACGCGAGCAGTACATGGCTGCCTTTGCCCGCCACCAAACCAAGGCCTTGCTGTTGACCCGCAGCCTGATGGCGCTGTCGTTGGGGCTGTTCGTCGGCCTGGGTTGGGCTATCCTGCGCTTGGGCCAGGCGCACGACCAAGCCGAGCGGGCTGGCGCACGGCTGGCCGATGCGGTCAATTGCCTGGACGAGGCGTTCTCGCTGTTCGACGACGGGCATCGCCTGATCTTGAACAACCCGCAGTTCTCCAGCCTGTTCGGCGACATCGACGGCTATGGCGGGCTGACCGATCGCTTGACCGAACGGGCCGGCAGCGTGGTCGCCGCCGAGGTGGGTCAAGACTTGATCTTGCAGGACATCGTCGGTGGACGCTGGCATTTATTCCGCAGCCGCCCGACCAGCGACGGCGGCATCGTCTGTCTGTTCACCGACCTGACCGAGCACAAGCGCATCCAAGAGCAGATGCGCAAACTGACCACGGCAGTCGAACAAAGCCCCATCGCCATCGTCATCACCGATGCCGAAGCCCATATCGAATACGTTAATCCACGCTTCCAGCAACTCACCGGCTATGACGCCGACGAGGTGATCGGACAGAACCCCCGCGTGCTGAAATCCGGGCAGATGCCGCCCGAGTCCTATGAGGAGATGTGGAAGACCCTCTCAGCCGGTCTGACCTGGCGTGGCGAGTTGATCAACCGCAAAAAAGACGGAGAGCTGTTCTGTGAGCATGCGGTGATCTCGCCGATCAAGAATTCCGGCGGAGCCATTACCCACTACATCGCGCTGAAGGAAGACATCACCATCCAGAAGCGCAGCGCCGAGTTGCTGACGCTGACCGCCGATCAGTTGATCGACGCCAATTCCGATATCGAGCGCATGCTGTTCGCCGCCTCGCACGATTTGCAGGAGCCGGTGCGCATGGTGCTGTCCTTTGCCCAAATGCTGGAGCGCCAATTACAGCCGGTGCTTGACGAGCGCTCGCAGGACTCGCTCGACTTCATCATGGACGGCGCCCGCCAACTCGACCTGCTGATCAAAGGAATGATCGCCTATGGCCGCAGCAGCCGCCCAACCTCGGCCTTCATCCCGGTGGAGTGCCGCACCGTGGTCGATCTGGCCATCGCCGATTGCCGCCAATCGGCCGATCACGTGGGGCTATCCTTCGATGTCGGGCCGCTGCCGACGGTGCTGGGCGACCCGGTGCTGATGCTGATGCTTTTCGAAAACATCATCGGCAACGCCCTGAAGTTCCGCGATCACAGCACGCCGGCCAAGGTGACGATCCAGGCCGAGCACGACGATGGCGGCTGGCGTATCTCCATTGCCGACAACGGCATCGGCATCGAGGAGCAATACCTGACGACCATCACCCAGCCGTTTTCACGGCTGCATTCGCGCGCCACCTACCCCGGCGCCGGGTTAGGACTGGCGTCATCGCTGAAGATCGCGGCGGCGCATGGCGGGCGGCTGTGGCTGGACTCGATCCCCGGTCACGGCACCACCGTCTCGCTGTGGCTGCCGGCCACCGGCCACGACACCCTCGCCCGCCTGAACGCCTGCGAAATGGCTTGATCTCGCCGTCTTTTGCAATTTGCGCAGCACAACGCGAGCAGAGCGGGGGGCGGACAGCCGTCCTATCGACACCAGTGGGGGTTTTCCGCGCCGCGCCGCGCTATTCACGCTGGCACGGCATATGCGTCTGTCCTGACCAAAGGGAACCATTTTTGGCGGAAGCAGGCGATATCATGGGCGACAGAACAATCCACTGGACCCAAGCACTGAGTGTCGGCATTCCCGCGCTGGACGACGATCACAAGACCTTGATCGACATGCTGGGCCGGATTTTTGCCGTCTGCCGGGCGGAGGGCAATCATGTGCAACTGAGCTTGCTCATCGACAAGATGCTCGACCATGTCCACCATCACTTCGACCACGAAGAGGAGATCATGGCGGACGCTCGCTATCCTGATCTTCACCGCCATTTGGATGAACACGCCAAGCTATTCATCCAGTTGTCCGAGGTTTTGCACGCCATCCGCAACGACCCCGCCCACGGCGCCAATGAAGACATTCGGGCGTTCCTGCGCACCATGCTGTTCAACCACATTGAACACGACGACAGACGATGCGCGGACTATATCCGGGATGCCGCGTCCGCCCCGAAGCGAGGAGACGCAGCACACACCCGGTTCCAGACTTAGCGGGCGACCGCGATATCGCGCAGCACGCCGACTTCGGTCTGCGTCTCGTGCAGGCGGAAGTTCACCGCGTCGCCGATCGAGACGATGCCGATCAGCGCGTCGCCTTCGACCACCGGCAGATGGCGGACACGCCGCTCTGTCATGATTTCCAGGAT
>DATGZW010000384.1:0-3057 GCA_035297005.1 Patescibacteria group bacterium | reverse complement strand
TGGTCCGTCTCTCCGATCTTGATGAATATCGGCAGGGCTTGGCCCGCCGCCTGTCGGGGGAGTGGGACGACGAAAAGTTCACCGGCTTCCGCACCCGCTTTGGCGTCTATGGGCAAAAGCAGCCCGGCGTGCAGATGGTCCGCATCAAGATCCCCGGCGGCTTGGTGCCGGTGCCGTGGCTGACCGCGCTGGCCCGCTTCAACCGTTCTTTCTGCCAGGGCGATGCGCATATTACCACGCGCCAGGATTTCCAGACTTATTTCGTGCCGCTGGAGCGCAGCGCCGAGGCGTTGGAGTTTCTCTACACCAACGGTCTGACCACGCGCGAGGCCTGCGGCAATACCTTCCGCAACGTCACGTCTTGCGCGCTGGCCGGCAACTGCCCGCGTGAGCATGTCGATGCCGGCGTGGTTGCCGACCGTCTGGCCCGCACTTGGCTGCGCAATCCGCTGGTTCAGCACATGCCGCGCAAGGTCAAGATATCGGTGTCGGGCTGCGCTACCGATTGCGGCGCGTCGGGCATTCACGACCTGACCTTCATCGCCACCGAGCAGGACGGACGCCAGGGCTTCGCCGTTAACGCCGCCGGCGGCTTGGGCGGTCAGCCGCGTGCAGCCGTGCGCGTGCTCGACTTCGTCACCGAGGAGGAACTGCCGGGCGTGGTCGAGGCCACTGCCCGCCTGCATCACCGCTATTCCGACCGCGTCAACCGCAATGCCGCCCGCCTGAAATTCCTGGTCAAGCGCTTCGGCGAAGAGAAATTCATTGCCCTGTTCCGCGAGGAATACGACCGCGTGCGTGGCCTGCCGCAGCGCCCCTGGCAGCCGCTGGTGTGGCGTCAGCCGGGCGAGGCCGCCGTCGCGCGGACTCCGGTCGGGGTGGTCAAGCAGCATGACGGTCGCTTCGCCGTGGTCGGAAACCCGCCGCTGGGCAATCTGTCGTCGGATCAGTTGGAAGAACTGGCCGCCATCGCCATCGCCCTGGGCATCCCGCAGTTGCGCACCACCCGCGACCAGAACATCGTGCTGCCCGACGTGCCTGCCACGCATGTCGAGGACGTGGTCCGCCGCTTCGAGGCCATAAACATCTTCGTGCCGACCAGCAGCGAAGAGGCGGTGGACGTCATTTCCTGCCCCGGCACCACCACTTGCCGCATCGGCATCACCAATTCGCAGAGCTTCGCCCGCGCCGTCTGGGAAGACGCCAAGGAAGACCCCACCGCGCGCGGCATCGCCGTCCGCGTGTCGGGCTGCCAGAACTCCTGCGGCCTGCATCACTTGGGCGATTTCGGCTTCCACGGCGTCGCCAAGAAGATCGACGGTGTCCCGGCGCCGCATTATCAGATCCATCTGGGCGGCGACGGCCGTCAGGTCGGCGCTATCGGCATCGGCGGCCCGATCATTCCGGCGCGCCATGCGGTCGAAGCGCTGCGTCTGCTGCGCCAGGGCTATGCCTCGGGCAAGCAGGCTGGTGAGACCGTCCGCGCCTGGGCCGAGCGTCTGGCCAAGCCCGGCATCGCTGCACTGCTGGCCCCGGTCAACGGCAAGGGCAGCGACGATTTGTTCGTCGATTGGGGCGACGCCGCCACCTTCGCCGGAGCCTCCACCCTCAAGGGCGAATGCGCCGTGCCGTTGACCTCCGACGACACCTTGGCCGATCTGGGCGACGATGCGCTGATCCGCTTCGACCGCCTGTTGCAGGTGAAGCGCTGGGAAGAAGCGCTGAAAGCGGCGGAAGAGGCGGTCACCTTCGCCTCGCGCCGTCTGATCCACAATGGCGGGCAATTGACCACCGACGAGGAAGCCGCTTCGGTGATCGGCGAACGGGTGCGCGCCCTGGCCTCGGGGCATGCCGCCGCCAGCCTCGATCATGTCTCGGCCGAACTGACCGGCGCTTTGTCGTCAGGCCGGGTCGAGGCCTATCGTGAGGCGGTGGCTGTTTATCTCGACACCGTGCGCGCCATCGTCGAAGGCGTCGCCGACGACAAGGAGGCTGCGGAATGAGCCTGTCCGCACCCATCACCCGGCTGCGCGAGGCCTATGGCGATCTCGACGGAGACGAGTTGCTGGCGGCGATGCTGCGGGAGTTTCCCGGCAGTCTCGCCGTGGTCAGCTCCTTCGGGGCGGAGTCGGCGGTGCTGCTCGATCTGGTCGCCCAGGTCGATGCCAGCCTGCCGGTGATCTTCCTCGACACCGCCGCGCTGTTCGACGAGACCATCGCCTATCGCCAGGATCTGACCCAGCGGTTGGGGCTGACCGGCGTCCGCGTGGTGCGGCCCTTGGCCGAGGATATCGAACGTTCGGACGAGTTGTGGCGCACCGATCCCGACGCCTGCTGTCACTTACGCAAGGTGCTGCCGCTGGCCCAGGCGACCAAGGGCTTCAAGGCCTTGGTCGATGGACGCAAGCGGTTCCACGGCGGCGGACGGGAAGACATCCATACCATCGAAACGAGCGACGATGGCGTCGTCAAAATCAGCCCGCTGGCCCGCTGGAGCCAGGAGCGCATCGACGCCGCCTTCATCGAGCGCGATCTGCCTCGGCACCCCCTGGTGGCTCAGGGTTATCGATCCATCGGCTGTTGGCCCTGTTCCCGTCCGACCTTGCCCGGCGAGCCGGTGCGGGCAGGCCGGTGGGCGGGCGCGGCCAAAAGTGAATGTGGCATCCACAAGGTAAGCAAGACGTCATGAGCAGCGATCTCGACGCCCTGGAAAACCAGAGCATTTTCATCCTTCGCGAAGCCTTCAACCGCATCGACAAGATCGCCATGCTGTGGTCTATCGGCAAGGACTCGAACGTCCTGCTGTGGCTGGCCCGTAAGGCGTTCTTTGGTCACGTGCCGTTCCCCGTGGTCCATGTGGACACCAGCTACAAGATCCCGGAAATGATCGAGTTCCGCGACCGCATGGCCAAGGAATGGAATCTGCCGTTGATCATCGGCGGCAATAAGGAAGCCCTGGCCGACGGCATGCACCCGTCGAAGGGCCGTGTCACCTGCTGCTCGGCGCTGAAGACCGAGCCGTTGAAGCAGATCATCCGCGAACACGGCTTCACCGGC
>DATGZW010000383.1:0-8808 GCA_035297005.1 Patescibacteria group bacterium | reverse complement strand
CCACTCCTCGCCCATGAACAGCAGAGGCGGAGACGGGCACAGCAGGATGATCGAGGCCACCGCCCGCACCGCCTCGGCCGGAGCGATGGCGGACAACCGCTCGCCGAAGGCGCGGTTGCCGATCTGGTCGTGGTTCTGCAGGAAACCGACGAAAGCGGTGGCCGGCAGATGCGCGCTCGGCTCGCCGCGCGGATGACCGTCGCGGAACACCGACGGCTCGCCCTGATAGGCGAAGCCTTCGGCCAAAGCGCGCCCCAGCCTGCCGATGTCGCCGACATAATCGCCGTAATAGCCGCCGCTCTCGCCGGTGGCGGCACAATGCAGCGCGTGATGCAGGTCGTCGTTCCATTGGGCGCGATACCAGCGCGGCGTGCCATCGGCGTGGCGCTCCAGAAGCCGCGCCTGGTTGGCGTCGTTCTCCAGCACCAGATGGACGTGCCGCCGTCCGCCGACCAGCGCCGCGACGCGCTCGGCCAGTTCCTCCAATATCGGGAGCGGGCTGTCGTCGAGAATGGCGTGAACGGCATCCAGGCGCAGCCCGTCGAGGTGGTATTCATCGATCCAATAAAGGGCGTTGTGGATGACGAACTCGCGGACCGTTGCGGATGCATAATCGATCGCCGCGCCCCAGGGCGTGTGGTGGCGGTCGGTGAACATCTGCGGCGCGGTGAGGTACAGGTAATTGTCCTCGGGGCCGAAGTGGTTGTAGACGACGTCGAGAAGCACCATCAGCCCCTCGGCATGGGCGGCGTCGATCAGCGCCTTGAGATCCTCGGGACGGCCATAGCTGGAATCGGGGGCAAAGGGCAACACGCCGTCATAGCCCCAGTTCCAGCGGCCGGGAAAGTCTGAGACCGGCATGATCTCCAGCGCCGTCACCCCCAAATCGCGCAGATGCGCAAGCTTGTCGATGAGGGCGCGGAAGCTGCCCTCGGGGGTCATGGCGCCGACATGCGCCTCGTAGATCACCGCCTGTTCCCATGGCCGGCCGCGCCAGGCGTCGTCGGACCAGGAATAGGCGGCGGGGTCGATCACCTCGCTGGGTCCGCGCGCGTCCTGCGGTTGAAAGCGCGAGGCCGGGTCGGCGACCAGCGAGCCGTCGCCCAGGCGAAAGCGGTACAAACTGCCGGGGAGCGCTGCGTCCGTCACCAGATGGTGCCAGCCATCGCCGCCAGCCTGCATCGGCAACGCCGCCTCGTCCAGCACCACCAATACCACGCTCTGAGCCGGCGCCCACATAGCAAAGCGGGTGCATCCATCGGCCTGAACCTCGGCACCGAACGGCATGGCATGGCGGCGTGACGACATGGGCACCTGAGCTGAGACGAGGCCGAAGCGGCCCTTCTGCCACAAACAGCGAAAGTTGCCCGCTGTTCCCAAAATTTGCCGGCAAGAGGAGAACCGCCAGCGCCGCCGCCTGTTGGTGCAGGCAGAGGCCACGCACAGCGGAGACAGCGGCATGCCCCCAGACAAGCCGATCCCGCGCGCCACCTACGGGGTGCAGTTTTCTACCCGCTTCGGCTTCCGCGACGCCGCCCGGCTGGTGCCTTATCTGGCCAAACTGGGGGTCAGCCATGTCTACGCCTCGCCCTATCTGAAGGCGCGACCGGGCAGCGGCCACGGCTATGACATCGTCGATCATTGCGTCCTCAACCCCGAACTCGGCGACGCCGCCGATTTCGAGGCCTTCGTCGCCGCCCTGGCCGAGGCGGGGATGGGGCATGTCCTCGACTTCGTGCCCAACCATATGGGAGTCGGCGGCAGCGACAATGTCTGGTGGCTGGACGTCCTCGAATGGGGACAAGGCTCCCCCTATGCCGGATTTTTCGACATCGACTGGGGGCCGGAGCGGCGTTCCTTGGGCGGCAAATTGCTGGTGCCGTTCCTGGGCGACCAATACGGCGCGGTGCTGGAGGCCGGCAAGCTGTCGGTGGTCTATGACTGGACCGCCGGCGAGTTCGCCGTCTGGGCCTATGACACCCACAAGCTGCCGGTCTGCCCTGTCGATTACGGCCGGCTCCTCGACGATGCGCATCCGGGGCTGGAGCGCTTGGCCGACAGCTTTCGCGAACTGCCGGAGCAAGGGCCGCATCTCCGCCGCCGTGCCCGCGACCTGAAACGCCAACTGGCCGAGTTGACCGCCGCCGACCGCGAGGCCTTCGACCGGGTGCAGGCGCGCCTCGCCAGCCTCAACGGCCGCCCCGGCGCTCCCGCCAGCTTCGACGCCCTGGACCAACTGATCCAGAACCAGCATTGGCGCGCCGCGTACTTCCTGGCGGCGGCGGACGACATCAATTACCGCCGCTTCTTCAACATCAACGATCTGGCCGGCCTGCAAATGGAACAGCCCGAACTGTTTCAGCGGACCCATGCGCTGGTGTTCCAACTGATCGCCGAGAGCAAGCTGGACGGCTTGCGCATCGATCATGTCGACGGCCTGCTCGACCCCAAGGGCTATTGCCGGCGGCTGGTGGAACAAAGCCCTCGCCCCATCTACCTGCTGGTCGAGAAGATCCTGGCCCGGCATGAGCGGCTGCGCGACGACTGGCCGGTCGATGGCACCACCGGATACGACGTTGCCAACCTGCTGACCGGAGTGTTCGTCGATGCGGCGGGCGCTGACCTCGGATCTGGTGGCGCAGCCGCAGAGCGGCTTCAGTCGCCAAGCGGTGCTGCGTCTGGCGATGAAGGTCCAGCAATACAGCGGCCCAGTGATGGCCAAGGGGTTGGAGGACACCGCCTTCTACCGCTTCAACCGCCTGCTCGCCCTCAACGAGGTCGGCGGGCATCCGGACAGCTTCGGCGTCACCGTCTCCGCCTTCCACGCCGCCAATGCCGAGCGCCTGCGCCGCTGGCCCAACGCCATGCTGGCGACCTCGACCCACGACACCAAACGCGGCGAGGACGCCCGCGCCCGCTTGGCGGTGCTGGCAGAAATCCCCGAGGAGTGGGAGCGTCATCTCGACGCCTGGACCCGCCTGCTGCGGGCGCGGCGCGGCGACGTCGAGCGCAGCGCGCCGCCCTACGCCAACGACGAATACATGATCTATCAGATGCTGCTTGGCGCCTGGCCGGCCGAGCTGACCGGGCGGGCCGACGACGTCGCCGCCATCGAAGCGTTCCGCCAGCGAATGGAGGCGGCGGTGGTCAAGGCCATCCGTGAAGCCAAACTGGAAAGCAGTTGGGCCGCGCCCAACGCCGATTATGAGGACGCCGCCCTGGGGTTCCTCGGCGACGCCTTGGACGTCTCGCGCTCGAACGCCTTCCTCGACTCGTTCCTGCCGCTGCAAGAGCGCGTCGCCCGCCTGGGGATGGTCAACAGACACGTCCGCAACCGACTTTGGCCGGGCGCATCACCAATTGCTGATCGCGCGGGCACGCTGCCTTGAACGCATGGGACTCGCCGCGCCGGAATGCAGCGTGCGCATGCGGCTGGCCGACAAAATCCGCCGCTGCGACCTGCAAGCGCTGGAGAGGATCGGCGACACCGACATCCACGCCCGCATCAGCCGCGACACCGGCATGATCAGCCAAGTCGCCCGCCCGTTGTTCGCGGCGGCGCAGGCGGCGGTGATGGTGGTGTTCACCATGATCTACATCGCCGCCGTGTCGCCGGTGGCGGCGGCGATGTGCGCCGCCTTGATCCTGGACGGGGCGCTGTTCTATCTGAAGGACCGCAACGCCTACGAAACCGGTTTGAAGGATTCTTCGCGCTGGGAGGATGAACTCATCCGGCTCGCTGAACGGGTTGCTCAAGGGTTTCAAAGAAATCCGCATTAACCAACTCAAGAGCAACGATCTGTTCAAGGACTTCTCGACGACATCGGTCAAGGTGCAGGGCGTGCGCACCATGGTGATGCAGAAATTCGCCGACACCGTCGTCTTCATCGAGATGTTCTTTATCATCCTGCTGGGCGCCGTCGTCTTCGTGCTGCCGGCGCTGTCCCAGTCCTTCGGCGGGTCGGTGACCAAGATCGTCGCCGCCATCCTGTTCTTCTTCGGCCCGCTGGCCACCGTCATCATGATGATCCCGGTGTTTACCCAGGTGAACGTCACGGTGGACAACCTGCGCCGCCTGGAAGGCGAGTTGGACGACGCTCTGAAGTCCTCAGCTGCCCATGACAACGCGCCACTGGTCGATCTGAGCAATTTCGAGCGCATCCGCTTCCAGAGCGTCGATTTCACCTATCTGGACCCCGACGGCAAACCCAGCTTCGAGGTTGGCCCCATTGACGGCGAGGTACGGCGCGGCGAGATTCTGTTCCTGGTCGGCGGCAACGGCAGCGGCAAAACCACTTTCATGAAGCTGTTCACCGCGCTGTACCGGCCAACGCGCGGCGCTATCTTCGTCGACGACCTGGAAATCGGCCCCGACTCCATCCAGTCCTACCGCAACCTGTTCTCGGCGATTTTCTCCGACTTCCACCTGTTCGACAAGCTCTATAGCCTGCATGACGTCGCCCCCGAGCGGGTCGAGGCGCTGCTGACGCTGATGGGCGTCGCCGACAAGACCAGCCTGAAGGACGGGCGCTTCACCAACACCCACCTGTCTACCGGCCAACGTAAGCGCCTAGCCCTGGTGCTGTCCTATCTGGAGGAGAAGCCGATCTACATCTTCGACGAGGTTGCCGCCGACCAGGATCCGCATTTCCGTGGCTATTTCTATGAAACACTGTTGCCCGAACTGAAGCACCACGGCAAAACGGTGGTTGTGGTGTCGCATGACGACCGTTACTTCCACGTCGGCGATCGAGTGTTACAGATGGATTACGGCAGCTTGCGCGACGCCAAGCCGACCCTGCCCCGGCCCGCGCCGCGCAAACGCGCAGCCCCCCGTTCCCGCAAGCTGGAGCCCAGCGTATGAGCAAGTTCGCGGCGGGGATCCGCATTATCCCCCAGCGCATCGGCGCCTTCCTGCGCCGGCAGGTGCCCTATATCGTCGCGCTGACCTGTCTGTTGGCGATCGGCTTCATCGTCTTCATCGACAACATCGTCATCTCCATCGCCCCCGGCGAGCTTGGCGTGCTGTGGCGGCGCTTGGGCGGCGGCACGCAGATTGACACGGTGTACCGCGAAGGCCTGCACCTGATTCTGCCGTTCAACAAGATGTACCTCTACAGCATCCGCCGCCAACAGCTTACCGACACCATCGATGTGCTGACCGTCGACGGCCTGACCGTCAAGGTGCAGTACACCGCCCGCTATTACCTGAGCGGCGAGACCTTGCCGCTGATGCACCAGCGCATCGGCCCAGACTATGTCGAAGTGATCGTCCGCCCGGAAATCCGCGGCGCCATCCGCAGCATCTTCGGCCAGTTCAAGCCCGAGGAAATCTACACCTCGCAGAAAGCGATCCAAGAGCACGTCACCGATCTCGCCCGCCGCCAGTTGGAGGCGCGCTACATCGCCCTCGACGACGTGCCGATCCAGAACATCGAGCTGCCAGCCAGTATCTCGGAAGCCATCGAGGCCAAGATGGTTTATCAGCAGGTAGAGGGCGAATACGCGTATCGCCTGTCCATCGCCGGCAAGGAAGCGGAACGGCTGCGCATTGAATCCGACGGCATCCGCGTCTACAACATGTCGATGGCGCAAAGCCTGACGCCGTCGGTCCTGCGCTGGCACGGCATCCGCGCCACCGAGGAACTGGCCAAATCGCCAAACAGCAAGGTCGTCGTCATCGGGGCTGGAGAGACCGGGATGCCAATCATTCTTGGGAAAGAGTGACGGCATGTTGAAGATACTGCGACATGCCTTGCTGCTGATCCTACTGATCCTGGCGGCGTTGGCCCCACAATGGCAATCCCTGGAAGCCATGGGAGAGCGGCGGTTGGCGTGGCATACCGACCCGCCGCACGAACTGATCGTCGGCGTCAGCTGGCCCTTTGCCGCCCGCCAGGACGGCATGGCCGACGGCCTTCGACTGGCGCAGGAGCAGATCAACGCCGCTGGCGGCCTGCCCGTCCGCCTGATCCTGCGCGACGACCGCGACGACGCTGAAGACTCCCGGCGCATCGCCATGGACTTCGCCGACACCCCCGGCCTGAGCGCGGTCATCGGCTATCACGACGACATCCTGGCCACCCGAGCCTCGGCGATCTTTGAATCCAGCCGTCTTCTGCATCTGGTGGTCGGCACGCTGACGCCCTCGCTGACCATGCATGGGCATGACTATCTGGTGCGCATGGCGCCATCCAGCGACCGGCTGGCCCGCGCCCTGGCCACCGCCGCCAGCCAACCGATCCGCTATGCCGTCATCGCCGAAGACGAACCCTATGCCCGCGAGATCGCCGACCAGTTCCGCATCGGCACCTCGACGCCCCGCGACCGGCAGGTCTACGAGTGGAGCTATCCGCGTGAACGCATGGATTTCGCCCGCCCGATCGCCGAGATGACCAGCATCGCCCCCGATGTCGTGTTCTTCGCCGGGCATGGCCACGCCGCCGCCGATTTCCTGCGCCTGGCCCGCGCCCGTGGCCTGAACACGCTGGCCTTGATCGCCTCGGCCGATATCGAGGAAACCCGCCGCTTGGCCGGGCCGGCGTTTCGCGATGTGCTGGCTCCCCAGTTCTACGACCCCGACGCCCACACCCCGCAAAACCAGACCTTCGTCCGGGCCTTCCTGGCCAAATACGGCCATGCCCCCGATTTATGGGCGGCACAGGGCTACGACGCCTTGAATCTGGTGGCCAAGGCGGCGGCCATCGCCGGTTCGGCGCATCCCCGCGATTTGGCTTTGACCATCCGCCACATGCCGGCCTGGGACGGCGCCGCCGGACGCTGCGAATTCGACGGCCACGGCGATTTGGTATCGCGGCCAATCGTCACCCAGCGGTTCTGACGATGAGCCCCCAGGACGTCCACTTCATCGATCCCGCCGCGCTGGCTTGCGGCGCGCAGCTCCTGTCATCCGGGCAGGCGCAGGCCTGCCTGCTGGCGACGGCGGACCTGGATCCCGCCCAATTCGAGGCATGGCTGACGCTATTGGACGAGCATGAGCGCCAGCACGCCGCGCGCTTCCACCAGCCGCGCCACCGCCAGGATTACATCGCCGCGCATGCCCTGACCCGCTTGCTGCTATCGGCCTGCTGCGGCGCCCCGGCGGAGAGCTTGCAATTCCACCGTCCGCCGGATGAAAAGCCGCGCCTGCTGGGTGCGGATGCGGTGCTGCGCTTCAGTCTGTCGCACACCGACGGCATGGTCGCCTGCGCCGTCGCCCACGGCCAAGATATCGGCCTCGACGTCGAGGCCATGATCGAGGCCGACGATGTCCTCGACACCGCGCAAGCCGCCTGCACGTCGGCGGAATTGGCGTTGATCGAAGCCGCAGCGCCGGACGCGCGCAGCAGCCTGTTCCTGCGCCTGTGGACCCTGAAGGAAGCCTTCCTCAAAGCCACCGGCGAGGGCCTCAGCCGCCCGCTCGACTCATTTTCGGTTCAGTTCGACCCCCTCGCCGTCATCCTGGTGGGCGACCATCGCCCGCTGACCGGCTGGGATTTCGCCCAAATCTTCCCCAGTCCACGTCACATTTTGGCCGTCGCTACCAGATGTGCGGAATAAGCCGATAGCGCACCCGCGCCGCGTAGGCGTCATAGCCCGGCAAGCCTTCCCGCAAGGCCTTTTCCTCGATAAAGATGCGGATGATCAACACGCCGAACAAAAACGGCGCCACCGCCAGCCCCCAACCCGAGCCCATCAGCAGCGGCGTGCCGATGAAGAAGAAGATACCCCCGGCATACATCGGGTGGCGGATATGGCGGTACGGCCCGGTGGAGATCACCGTCTGCCCACGCTCCTTCTGGATCTTGACGACGGGCGCGGCAAAGCTGTTCTCGCGCATGACCCGATAGCCGACTCCGGTCGACAGCGCGATGCATAAGCCACCCAGCACCTGCCCCCAAACCGGCACCACCGACCAGCGGAAGCGCACGGCATCGAGCCCCATGAAGGCCAGCCAGCCGAAAATCAGCAGGATGATGACGATCATCAGAACCCGGTCGGTGACCGGTTGATCCTTCTGCGCCAGCGGACGCAGCCGTTCGTTGAGCAGTGCAGGATCATGGCGGTTCAAGGCCAAACCCGCCACCACCCCCAGCCCGGCCATCTCGCCCAAGAACGCCCAAGCGCCGGGCCAATCGACGGTCCCGGCGGCCAGGAACATCACCACTCCCATCCCACCGAACCACACAAAGCTTTGGACGAACAATCGGACAATCATGTCACCCTCGGCGCGTCATTGAGCGGAAAAGGGTAATCCGATTATGTGGGGTGGGGAATGGAGGGATTGGGGGTGGTTGCAGTTCCCACACGAAAAAGGGCGGACCCTGCGGCCCGCCCCTCCCCTACCTCACTCCACCGCCATCCTCACCCCATCGCGCTGACGATCGCCTCGGTGACCTTCTTGGCGTCGCCGAACAGCATCATGGTGTTGTCGCGGAAGAACAACTCGTTCTCCACCCCGGCATAGCCCGACGCCATCGAGCGTTTGATGAACAGCACCGTCTTGGCCTTTTCCACGTCCAGGATCGGCATGCCGTAGATCGGGCTGGCGGGGTCGGATTTGGCCGCCGGGTTGGTCACGTCGTTGGCGCCGATGACATAGGCGACGTCGGCGGTGCCGAACTCGTGGTTGATCTCTTCCAGCTCGAAGACCTCGTCATAGGGGACGTTGGCCTCGGCCAGCAGCACGTTCATATGGCCGGGCATGCGGCCCGCCACCGGGTGGATGGCGTAGCGGACATCGACGCCTTCCTTCTTCAGCAAATCGGCCATTTCGCGCACCGCATGCTGGGCCTGGGCCACCGCCAT
>DATGZW010000382.1:0-2373 GCA_035297005.1 Patescibacteria group bacterium | reverse complement strand
TGATGATGTCCATGGTGGCCATGGCGAGGCCAGCGCCGTTGACCATACAGCCGATCTGACCGTCCAACGTGATATAATTCAAGGCGTGGCGGGCGGCTTCCAGTTCGGCCGGATCCTCTTCGGATTCGTCGCGCAGCTCTTCGATGTCTTTGTGACGGAACAGAGCGTTGTCGTCGAAGTTGACCTTGGCGTCGAGGGCGATGATCTCACCGGCGCCGGTGACGACCAGCGGGTTGATCTCGACGATCGAGCCGTCCAGGTCCATGAACGCCTTGTACAGCGCACCGATGAACTTGACGGCGGTGTTGACTTGCTTGCCTTCAAGGCCCAGGCCGAACGCGACCTGACGGCCGTGATACGCTTGGTAGCCTTCGACCGGGTCGATGGCGACCTTCATGATCTTCTCGGGGTGGCTGGCGGCCACCTCTTCGATGTCCATCCCGCCCTCGGTCGAGGCCATGATGGTGACACGGCTGGAGGCGCGGTCGATCAGCATGCCAAGGTACAGCTCGCGCTTGATGTCGCAGCCTTCCTCGATATAGACGCGCTTGACTTCCTTGCCGGCCGGACCGGTCTGGTGCGTGACCAGAACCTGACCCAGCATGGCTTCGGTGTTGCTGGCCACGTCGGCAATCGACTTGACCACGCGGACGCCGCCGCCATCATTCTCAAAACCCTTGAACTTGCCCTTGCCACGGCCGCCGGCATGGATCTGGGACTTCACAACCCAAATCGGGCCGCCCAGTTCCTTAGCCACCTGCTCGGCTTCGGCTGCGGTGTAGGCAACGCCGCCGCGAAGTACGGCGACGCCGTACTTCGCGAGCAGCTTCTTAGCTTGGTATTCGTGGATATTCATCGTAAAGCCTCGCCTGTCTTTTTTTGCCGTTATTACTTCGGCATCAATTCTTTGGACTTCTCGAGCAGCACACGCACCGAGTCGACCGACTTCGCGAACTCTGCCTTCTCGTGGGCATTTAGTTCAATTTCGACAACTTTTTCGACGCCACCGGCACCGATGATGGTCGGCACGCCAACATACATGCCGTCCAGACCGTACTGACCATCAACCCAAGCGGCGACGGGCAGAACGCGCTTCTTGTCTTTCAGGAAGGCTTCGGCCATCTGCACGGCGGCAGCGGCGGGAGCGTAGAAGGCGGAACCGGTCTTCAGCAGGCCGACGATCTCGGCGCCGCCGTCGCGGGTGCGCTGAATGATCTGGTCCAGCTTCTCCTGGGTGGTCCAGCCGGCCTTCACCAGATCCGGCAGCGGAATGCCGGCAACGGTGGAGTAACGGGCCAGCGGCACCATGGTGTCGCCATGGCCGCCCAGCACGAAGGCGGTGATGTCTTCGACCGAGACCTTGAATTCCTCGGAGAGGAAATAACGGAAGCGGGCCGAGTCCAGAACGCCGGCCATGCCGACGACCATGTTGTGCGGCAGACCGGAAACTTCGCGCAGCACCCACACCATCGCATCGAGCGGGTTGGTGATGCAGATCACGAAGGCGTTGGGGGCGTACTGCTTGATGCCCTGACCAACCTGCGACATGACCTTGGCGTTGATGCCAATCAGGTCGTCGCGGCTCATGCCGGGCTTACGCGGCACACCGGCGGTAACGATGATGACGTCGGCGCCGGCGATGGCGGAGTAGTCGTTCGCACCCGTATAGCTGGCGTTGACGCCCTCGATGGGGGTGGATTCGGCGATGTCCAGGCTCTTGCCCTGGGGGATGCCTTCCGCGATGTCGAACATGACGACATCACCGAGCTCCTTCAGGCCGATGAGGTGAGCGAGGGTGCCGCCGATATTGCCGGCGCCAACGAGAGCGATCTTTTTGCGTGCCATGGGAAGTTGCCTCTCGGACGATAATGCGGTGACGGGTCGTACGGATTGCTGCTCTTTGGAAGCAGCATGAACCAATGGGCGGCTTTTCGTAGCGCGAATTCCGCTTTTGGGCAAGGGGGTAAGGATTTGCGAACGGCCCCCTGCCTTCGATAATTTCGGGTTATTTGCCCGTGACTTAACGGATGTTGCGCGTGCGAATGAGACTAACACATTGACTCTACAGGTTAAAACCTGTTTAGGGTGGGTTTATACCTACCCGAACAGCTAGGGTAAGGCCTAACCCTTGGGTTGGTATCGTCGTACCCCGGACGTGCTCTGCCCACCATCAGGTCAGATGAACGCGCCCAAGATATTCCTGAGACTGCATTTCCATCAGGCGTGACACCGTGCGCTGGAACTCGAACGCGCCGTCGCCGCTGGGATACAGCATCTGCGGCGGCGCCTCGGCGGCACACAGGAAGGTCACCTTGTGTTCATAAAGGGCGTCGATCAGCGTCACGAAGCGCTTGGCGGCATCACGGTCGGCCG
>DATGZW010000381.1:0-7735 GCA_035297005.1 Patescibacteria group bacterium | reverse complement strand
ACCGGCGGGCGGACGCAATGCGACAAGGCGACCCCGGCGAAATTCGCCAGCCGCCCGGTGTGGCGCAGAAAGCCGATGAAGACGCGCCCGACGGCGGCGATGAAGTTCATTGGCCGATCCCGCCCAGATGGACGCGGTGATAGCGGCGGCCCAGGGCGGTCAGCACCTCGTAGCCAATGGTGCCGGCCTCGCGGGCGACGTCGTCGATGCCGTGAGCCGGGCCGATCAAATCGATCAAGGCGCCGGGATGCGCCTGCGCCGCCGGAATTCCGGTGACGTCGAAGGTGACTAAGTCCATGGAAACACGACCAACCAGCGGCACTCGGTTCTCTCCCAGATGACCGCAGCCCCGGTTGCTCAGCGACCGGAACAGGCCGTCGGCATAGCCGGCGGCGACAATGGCCAGCCGCCCTTTGTCGGCACGGTGATACGTCGCACCATAACCAACGGTATCGCCCGCGTCAACGTCACGCACCCGAATGATGCGGCCTTGCAGGCGGACCACCGGAGCCATCGGGTTGGCGCCCTTGGCGGTCGGTTGGATGCCATAGAGGGCGGCGCCCGGACGCGTCCAGTCGGCATGCCAGTCGGCCCCCAGGAAAATCCCGGATGACGCCGACAGGCTACCGGGAACATCGGGGAACAGCGCGCGGGCGGCGTTGAAACGGGCCAGTTGCTGGGCGTTTAATTCATGCGCGGGGTCATCGGCGCAGGCTAGGTGACTCATGACCAGAGCCAGCGTGAAGGCGTCCAAGGCGCGGCGGTCGGCGGCCAGGGCGGTGGCCTCGGCCTGCGACAGGCCGAGCCGGGCCATGCCGGTATCAACATGCAGCACGGCGGGCAGGCGTTGGCCTTGAGCGCGGCAGAAGGCCACCCAATCGGCGACCTGTTCGGGCGAGTTCAGCACTGGCAGCAGGTCATGCGCCAGGAACTCGGCTTCGGTGCCGGGGAAGGGGCCGCCGAGGACGAGGATTTCGGCCTCCGCCAGCAGCGGGCGCAAGGCGATGCCTTCATCGATGGTGGCGACGACGAAGCGGCGGCAGCCGGCGGCCAATAAGGCCGGAGCGATTTTGTCGGCACCCAGGCCATAGGCGTCAGCCTTGACCACGGCGGCGCAACGCGCACCCGCCCGCATCCGCGCCGATACAGCACGCCAATTGGCGATGACGGCGTCGATATCGATGCTCAGCAGCGCACCGGCGCGGTCGATGGACAAACTCATGGAAGGCCTCGTTATTCGGTCGGGCGTTCGGTGCCGTGCCAGTTGTCGAGATCACCGAACTTGGTGTATTGGCCGTCGAAGTACAGACGCACGGCGCCAACCGGGCCATGACGCTGCTTGGCGATGATCGTTTCGGCGGTGTTGGTGACTTCGGCCAAGCGCACATGCCAGTCGGCATAGCGGGTGTTGAACTTGTCTTCGGCCTCTTCCGGGCGGCGGCCCGGCTCGGCGCGTTCCAGGTAGTACTGTTCGCGATAGACGAACATCACCACGTCGGCGTCCTGCTCGATCGAACCCGATTCGCGCAGATCCGAGAGTTGCGGACGCTTGTCCTCGCGCTGCTCGACGGCGCGCGATAGCTGTGACAGGGCGACTACCGGCACATGCAGTTCCTTGGCCAGCGCCTTGAGGCCACGGGTGATCTCGGACACTTCCTGGACGCGGTTTTCGGATTTCTTGCCGGCGGTGCCCGACAGCAATTGCAGATAGTCGATGACGATCATGCCCAAGCCCTGGGTGCGGTGCAGGCGGCGCGAGCGGGTGCGCACGGCCGATACCGACAGGGCGGGGGTGTCGTCGATATAAAGTGGCAGCGAGTGCAGTTCCTGCGCCACCACGACCAGACGCTCGAACTCGTCGTTGGTCATCTCACCCTGGCGAATCTTGTGCGAGGAAATCTCGGCGCGCTCGGCCAGGATACGGGTGGCCAGCTGCTCGGCCGACATTTCCAGCGAGAAGAACGCCACGACCGCGCCGTCGATAACTTTCTTTTCGCCGGTTGGCAGGGTTTCGGTGGTATAGGCGCGGGCGGCGTTGAAGGCGATGTTGGTGGCCAGCGCGGTCTTGCCCATCGACGGGCGTCCGGCCAGGATCAGCAAATCCGAAGGGTGCAACCCGCCCAGCTTTTGATCGAGGTCACGCAATCCGGTGGTGACGCCCGACAGCTTGCCTTCGCGCTTATGCGCGGCTTCGGCCTGTTCAATGGCGCCGATCAGGGTCTGGCGGAACGCCTTGAAGCCGCCCTCGGCCTGGCCGGCGGTGGCGAGGTCGAACAGCTTCTTTTCGGCGTTCTCAATCTGGTCCTTGGCGTAGCTTTCCAGATCGGTTTCGAAGGCGTCATTGACCATGTCCTCGCCGACGGCGATCAGCTCGCGGCGCAAATGCAGGTCGAAAATCAGCCGCCCGTAATCCTCGGCGTTGATGATGGTCGCCGCCGAGCCGGCCAGCCGCGCCAGATAGGAGTCGCCACCCAATTCGGCCAGACCGGGGTCGCTGTGCAGATAGGTCTTCAGCGTCACCGGATTGGCAATCTGGTTCTTCATCGCCAAAGCCTGACAGGCCTCGAAGATGCGGCCATGCACCGGGTCGGCGAAATGATCGGGCTGAAGGAACTCGACGACCTTTTCCAGCGCGCGGTTGTTCAGCAGGATCGCGCCCAGCAAGGCCTGTTCGGCCTCGTAGTTGTGCGGGGGCGTGCGGATGAGGCTGTCTTCGCCGGCGGACGGGGCGGTATGGTCAAAGGATGTGAGCATGCACGGATGCTAACAGAACACCGCGTCGCAGGGCAGCGCGAAACGAGCGGGGGCCCCTGTGAAAAGCGGGACAGATGGTCTGTTAACTCTGGGGATAACTTTTCTCGGCCGCGCCGATATAGTCGCGGGTGGGCGGCACCGCATCGGTGGAGCGGGTCAGTTGCATCTGGAACACCATATGCCCTTGATGGCGAAAGGCGGTCTCGGCGCCGGCGAGGTAGAACTCCCACATGCGGCAGAATCGCTCGTCGTACAGGGCGGCGGCCTGGGTGCGGCGTTCGGCGAAGCGGGCGCGCCACTGGCGTAGGGTGAGCGCGTAATGGGGGCGCAGGATCTCGATATCCGAAATCATCAGCCCGCTGGCCTCGACCGCTGGCAGCACGTCGGACAGCGCCGGGCTGTAGCCGCCGGGAAAGATGTATTTGCGGATCCAGGGATTGGTCGCGCCCGAGCCGGTGCTGCGGCCGATGGAATGCAGCAGGGCGACCCCGTTGTCGTCGAGCAAGTCATGCAGGCGGCGAAAGAAGGTGTGGTAATGCGACACGCCAACATGCTCGAACATGCCGACCGAAACGATGCGGTCGAAGCGCCCGGCGATCTCGCGGTAATCGCACAGCAGGAAGCGGACCTTGTGGCTTAGCTGCGCTTCGTCGGCGCGGCGGCGGGCGATCCGCAGTTGTTGCTCGGACAGCGTGACGGCGGTCACTTGGCAATCGGCGTCGCGCGCCAAACTCAGCGCCAGACCGCCCCAGCCGCAGCCGATATCCAGCACCGTCTGGCCGGGCCGCAACAGCAGCTTGGCCATGATGTGCCGCTTCTTGGCCGCCTGAGCTTGATCCAGGGTTATTCCCGGCTCGCTGAAATAGGCGCAGGAATATTGGCGGTCGGTGTCTAGGAACAGGCCGTAGAACTCTTCCGACAGATCGTAATGATGGGCGACGTTGCGCCGCGCCAGGGCAATCGGGTTCCATTGCTGAAGACGCCGGATCAGGTGGCTCCATCGCTCTTGCGGTCCATAGCGGTTGTCGGCGCGCTGGATGTTTTCGGTGACCAAGGCAAGGAAGTCATACAGGCTGCCCTGCTCGACGGTCAGGGTGCCGTCCATATAGGCTTCGCCGACGGCCATCGACGGCTGCACCGCCAAGCGCCAATGCAGGCGCGGATCGCGCAGGCGGATGGTGACGGGCGCGAGGGATGCCACCGCCGCGCCATCGAAGACGTGCGAACCGCCCCAGGCATCGACCACGGTCAAACGCCCATAGCGCAGCAATTTGCGAAGGAAGGGGATGAATAACATCATGGCAACCGCAGATTTGGGGGCGGTTGCCGGGCTCGGCTAGAGAGCCTTAAGCCGAGAGCGTCATGACTAAAGGATGGGCGCGCACCCCCCAAAGAGGATGCGCGCCATCTTGGTCAGGCGATGAACTGAACTTAGACCTCGGAGTCGTCGGCGGCCTGCTCGGCCTCGACGTCGCCCTGATCTTCGTCTTCAACCAGCTCTTCTTCTTCCTCGGCCACCGGCGCCGCCTGAGCGGACTTGGCGGCGCGGTCGGCTTCTTCCTGCGAACGGGCGACGGTGACGACGACGGTCACGGCCACTTCCGGGTGCAGGGAGACGCGCACCGGATAGGAACCCAGGCTCTTGATCGGGGTATCCAGGTTGACCTGGCGACGCTCGATGGTGAAACCGGCTTCCTTGATGGTGTCGGCAACGTCGCGGCCCGAAACCGAACCGTACAGCATGCCGCCTTCGCCAGCCTGACGAATCACCAGGACCGCCAGATTGTCGAGCTTCGTGGCGACGGCCTGAGCCTCGTCACGACGCTGCAGATTGGCAGCCTCAAGCTGGACGCGCTGGCCTTCGAAACGCTCCTGGTTCGCCTTGGTGGCGCGCAGGGCCTTCTTTTGCGGCAGCAGATAATTGCGAGCGAAACCGGTCTTGACGGAGACGGTGTCTCCCATCTGACCCAGCTTCTCGATGCGCTCAAGCAGGATGACTTCCATTACTTTTTCTCCTGGCCGCCGCCGGCTTTATGCCGCCGCAGCCTCGTCCAATGCCTAACCAACCCAAGTCCGGCAATGGCCACCAGCGCCCAGCCGAACAATGCGAAAACCGCCGTATAGAACACCGCGAACAAGATGCCCGCGTTGCGCCGACCGCGCAGTGCCTGATGCACCACCGTCAGCCCGACGAAAACATAAGGCCACAGCAACACTACCGCCATGTTCCGGGCCACATAACCGATGTCGCCATCGGCCAGCAGACCCAAAAGCACCGCGGCACCCAGCGCCACCGCGATCCAACCCGGCAGCTCAAGGCTGCCATAGGGCGGAGTCGGTCGCCGGGCGTGCCCCGCTTTGGTCACCGTTGCTTGGGCCAGCACGCCGTTCAACACGGCGATGATGAGCCAGGCACAGGCGGCCATGGCGGGCATAAGTGCCGACCATAACGCGATCAGCCCGTCCCGCATCTCGACCGGAGCATTGGGAGCCATCTCGGTGACGAAGCCGGCAACATGTTGCCGCAGCGTCTCTTCGATGCCCAAACCCTGGGCCGATACAAAGGCTGTTCCCGCTGCCAGCAGACCGACGGCGATGCCGGTCAACCAAGCCAGGATCAGCCCCGGCGGATACCATTCGAGCGTCCCATCCTCGTTTTGCCGCCACAGCAGCGCCTGGCGGACCAGGACGAGGGCCGGAACCATCGAAATCACGGCGAAGCTTGGAACCGCGGACACCGACACCAAGGCGACGGTGACAAGCGAGACCCCCGAAGCGATCGCCGCGGCCGACAGGCCAAACGATAACCCGACCATCGCGAGCGGAAGCGGTGTGAGGTAGATCAGCAAGATACCAAGGGATTCCCCGGTCAAGACCGAAAGGAAAATCAACCCGCTGGCTAATCCCGCCGCCACCGAAAGGCCGAGGCCTTTGGACATCACATCTCCCGCGACGGTCACCAAGGCCACCCGGACATCCGGGCGGCCTTGAGGTCCGTTGGTCTTACTTCACCACGTAGGGCAGCAGACCGAGGAAGCGTGAACGCTTGATGGCACGGGCCAACTCGCGCTGCTTCTTGGCCGAAACCGCAGTGATGCGGCTCGGGACGATCTTGCCGCGCTCGGAAATGAAGCGCTGCAGCAGCTTGACGTCCTTGTAGTCGATCTTCGGCGCACCCTCGCCCGAGAACGGGCAGGTCTTGCGGCGACGGAAGAACGGACGGCGCGGGCCGCCAGCGGCGGGGCGCGGAGCGCCGGGAGTACGTTCGGTTCTCATGCCTCGGCTCCTTCCTGGGCGCGCGGGCCACGGCCATAGCCGCCGCCTTCACGACGCGGGCGGTCGTCGCCATCGCGGCGCGGACGCTCGTCCCGCTGGTTCTTGCTCTGCATCACGGCGGACGGGCCTTCCTCAAGCTCTTCCACGCGGATGGTCAGGAAGCGCAGAACGTCTTCGTTCAGCGACATCTGGCGTTCCATTTCCTTGACGGCAGGAGACGGGGCGTCGATGTTGAGCAGGACGTAGTGGCCCTTGCGGTTCTTCTTGACGCGGTAAGCGATGTTACGCAGGCCCCAATACTCGCGCTTGGTAACCTGGCCACCGAGACCGGTGAGGATAGTGGTCAAATCGTCGGCCAGAGTTTCCACCTGAGGGGTGGCGATATCCTGGCGCGCGATCAACACGCATTCATAAAGCGACATTCAAGCACTCCTTGTGGCTTGTCTCTTCCCTTGTGCACGCGTGTCGAAGGCGTGCGGGCATAGCCGGCACCGTGCCGGCAAGGAGCAAGAAGGCGCGCAATATACACGAATTCACTTCCCATGCAAGCGCGGGCTCTCAGCGCTTGACAGCAACGAAGGGAAGGCTATTCCTAGGCGCCTATCACCATCGAGGGGGCAATATGTCGCGTGCAATCGTCTTTCCGGGCCAGGGGTCGCAGGCTGTCGGCATGGGGCGCGAGTTGGCCGAGGCCTTCACCGCAGCCCGCCACGTCTTCCAAGAGGTCGACGAGGCGCTGAAGCAGAACCTCTCCAAGGTCATGTGGGAAGGGCCGGAGCCCGATCTGATCCTGACCGAAAACGCCCAGCCGGCCTTGATGGCCGTCAGCATGGCGGTGATCCGCGTGCTGGAAGATCAGGGCAAATGGAAGATCGGCGAGCAGGCCGCCTTTGTCGCCGGGCATAGCCTGGGCGAGTATTCGGCGCTGGCCGCCGCCGGCAGCTTCAGCCTGGGCGACGCCGCCCGACTGCTGAAGATCCGCGGTCAGGCCATGCAAAAGGCGGTGCCGGTCGGCCAAGGCGCCATGGCGGCGCTGCTGGGGGCCGACCTCGACATCGCCCGCGAGATCGCCGCCGAAGCGGCGCAGGGTGAAGTTTGCGAAGCGGCCAATGACAATGCCCCCGGTCAGGTGGTGGTCAGCGGGTCGAAGGCCGCCGTCGAGCGGGCTATCGCCATCGCCGCCACTAAGGGCTTGAAGCGGGCGATGTTGCTGCCGGTCTCCGCCCCCTTCCATTGCGCCCTGATGCAGCCCGCCGCCGACGCCATGGCCGAAGCTCTGGCCGCCGTCACCGTCAATGCGCCGGTGGTGCCGGTGGTGGCCAACGTCATCGCCTCCGCCGTCAGCGATCCGGATGAAATCCGCCGCTTGCTGGTGGCTCAGGTGACCGGTACGGTGCGCTGGCGCGAATGCGTGCTCTATATGAAGGAGCAGGGCGTCGACACTCTGGTCGAAACCGGCGCCGGCAAGGTGCTGGCCGGCCTGACCAAGCGCATCGACAAGGAAATCACCGCGCAGTCGTTGCAGACGCCTGCCGATATCGAAGCTTTCCTCAAGGTCTAAGGGGCACACTAAGAATGTTCGATCTTACCGGCAAGACCGCCCTGGTGACTGGGGCTTCGGGCGGCATCGGCGGCGCCATTGCCCGCGCGCTGCATGCCCAGGGCGCCACCGTCGCGCTGTCCGGCACTCGCCGCGAGGCGCTTG
>DATGZW010000380.1:0-5385 GCA_035297005.1 Patescibacteria group bacterium | reverse complement strand
CAATTGAAGCCGCTGCCCGCCGGGCACCCAATACCGGAGGCAAAAGATCCGGCCGAACGGGTCGCCAAGGCCAATGAATCGGCGCGGGTGCAGCCGACCCGCACCGGTTACATCAATGCCGTGCAAGTCTATCCTTTTACCGAGGGCGCGCTTTATCAAGTCTATACCGCACCGGGCCAAGTGACCGATATCGCGCTCCAGGAAAGCGAGCAGCTCGTCGGCTCCGGCCCGGTCGCCGCCGGCGACACCGTGCGCTGGATCATCGGCGACACCGAGAGCGGGACGGCAGCGACCAAGAAGATCCACATCCTGGTCAAGCCGACCCGGCCGAACCTCGTCACCAATCTGGTCATCAACACCGACCGGCGGACCTACCTGCTGGAGCTGCGCTCGACCGCCAAGACCTACATGGCCTCGGTGTCCTGGCAGTATGCCGACGACCAGTTGATTGCCTTGCACCGCCAGAACGCGGCGGCCGAGGCGACCGCGCCGCTGGCCACCGGCATCGACATCGCGGCACTGAATTTCCGCTACGCCATCGACGGCGACACCCCGCCGTGGCGGCCGCTGCGGGCCTTCGACGACGGGACCAAGGTCTATATCGAGTTCCCCTCTACTATCCGACAGGGCGAAATGCCGCCGCTGTTCGTCGTCGGTCCTGCGGGAGGCGCGGAACTGGTCAATTACCGGGTCCACCAGCATTACATGATCGTCGACCGGTTGTTCGCCGCCGCCGAGTTGCGCCTCGGCGATGCCGACAGCGAACGGCATGTCCGTATCGTCCGCGCCGATGGAAAGCCGCAATCATGACCGACACGGACTCCACCGCTCCCGATCTGCGTCTGCGCGCCGAACGGCCCCAGGTGACCCGGCTGTCGCGCAAGGTGCTGGTCGGGCTGGGTTGCGTCTCCGCCCTGGCCATTGCCGGAGCACTCGGCTATGCGCTGCAGCCGCACCGAAACACGGATGCGGGCAAGGACCTGCTGGGCACCGAAAGCCGTCCGGCGGCGGAAGGGCTGGCTGGCTTGCCCCGTGATTACGTGGGTGTGCCCAAGCTAGGACCGGCGCTGCCCCGCGATCTCGGCAAGCCGATCCTCAATGCCCAGGGTAAGGGGCAATCTGTGTCGGTTCCCGGCCAAGGCCTCAATCAGGTCGAGCAGCGGCGGATGCAGGAAGTTGAGGCGGCGCGCATCAGCCGGTTGTTTGCCCAGACGGAGCGGCAGGGCAACAGCGCGGGCTCAACGATTAGCGCTTCCGGAACAGCAACCGCCTCGTCCCTGCCGACGGAGACGCCGCCCCTCGATACCGGCGCCGCCCAGAACATGCAGGATCGCAAACAAGCCTTCGTCAACGGAAGTGTGGATCACCGCACCGTCGCCCCCGACCGCTTGGCGCAACCGGCCTCGCCCTATCTGGTACAGGCCGGCACGGTGATCCCGGCGGCGCTGATTACCGGCATCCGTTCCGACCTGCCCGGCCAGATCACCGCCCAGGTGACGGAAACGGTCTATGACAGCCCCACCGGCCGGTTCCTGCTGATCCCGCAGGGGGCGCGGCTGATCGGCCAATACGACAGCGCGGTCGCCTTCGGCCAATCCCGGATCCTGCTGGTGTGGACCCGCCTGATCATGCCGGATGGCAAATCCATCGTGCTGGAGCGCCAGCCGGGTGCCGACACCGAAGGCTATGCCGGGCTGGAGGACGATGTCGATTTCCATTGGGGCATGCTGCTCAAAGGTGCCCTTCTCTCGACGCTGCTGAGCGTCGGCGCGGAAGCCGGCTCGTCCGGACAGGACAGCGACATCATTCGCGCTCTGCGCCAGGGCGCCTCCAACAGCGTCAGCCAGACCGGCCAGCAGATCATCCAGCGCCAGCTCAATATCCAGCCGACCTTGACCATCCGGCCGGGATTCCCCGTGCGGGTTATCGTCACCCGCGATCTGGCCCTCGAACCCTATGGAGGCTGAACCATGGCGACGTTGAAACTGACAAACGTTCCCGACGACAAACCGGTCAAGGTGACGGTTGAGCTCCCGGCGGCGGTATTGCTGGATTTGACGGCTTATGCCGAGGCGATCGGCCGGGAGACTGGGCAAGCCACGCCCGATCCGGCCAAGCTGATTGTGCCGATGATCCAGCGCTTCATGGCGACCGATCGGGTGTTTGCGAAGGCCCGCCGAGGACCGCCCCGTCAGGTGCCGGTCTCGACGGACGCAACGGTCAAATCCGGATAGCGTTCCCGTAAAATGGCAAGGAAACCGCCCAAGGCAGGATTGTCATTGGCGTGCCGCCAGCAGGCCATGAAATTCAGTCGCGTTGGCCTCCCGTCGTTGTCGTGGATTTCCCGATACGTCACGCCGCTATAAACCGCCCCGGTCGCCCCTTCCGCCACCAAGGTGAGACCGAGGCCGGCTCCGACCAGACTCATCAGGCGATCAAGGGCGACCTCATGGTCAATGATTCGCCCGCCGTTCTGATGTCCAAGTTTCACCATCAACAGATGCTGGAACTCTGGCCCGGGATCGCGCCGGGTCAAGAGGATCGGAGCGGTCCTCAAATCAGCCCAATGAAGGATGCCAATCGAACAGAGAGGGTGGTCTTCCGGCAAGGCGACCACCACCCGTTCCGTCCATAATGACAATTTCCGCTCGGCCCACAGGGACTCGTCGGCGGTCACGATGGCCACATCGATGACCCCCGCAGCAAGTTCAGACAGCAGATGATGACGCGCTCCGTCCACCGCACGAATCTCGACGGAGGGATGGCGGCGCTGATGCTCCATGATCGTCGCTCGGAGGTTTCCGGCGGACAGTGCGGCATAAATACCGATGGACAAAGGTCCGCTCTCGCCCCCACACCGCGCTTTCAAGCGAACAAACGCCGTATCGGTCTCATCGACAATGCGACGGGCGATGTCCAGGAATTCACGTCCGATTGTCGTCGGGCGGATACCGGCATGGGTGCGCTCGAACAACGTTGCGCCCAGGCGATTTTCAATATCCCGCAAGCGCCGACTGAGGGTTGATTGCCGAATCGTCAAGGCGTCCGCCGCTTGCCGCAGACTTCGATGCTGAGAGGCCGCGATCATCCATCTCAAGTCTCGAAGCTCAGCCGCCAACTTTGCTCTCCAGCCGTTATAAACAACCACTACTTTAGCGATGACGCCTTGATATTTACCTTAAAAATAACACCGAGCTTCATTACTTCATATTATTCTTCCATGACGACCCCGGTGTTTTAACGGATGGGAACGGGAGGACCATTCTGATCGACCACAACCAGGACAAAACACCCTAGAATGGCTAGGCGCCGTTCGCAACTCCCCGGAGACTCTGACAAATACCTCTACCACCACGGCCATCGATGCGCAACTAATACGTTCCACACCAACAATCAGTTCCATCACTTGCCCTACTCTCACCGGCAGACGAAACGCCACCCCGCCCTTGACCAGTATCATCAAGGCCGACGAAGCCTTCGCGCTGTTCAGTTACTAAGGGATCGCGGGGGCGGGAACTGGCGGAAAAGGGCTTGATCGCGGCCGATCATCCGGACCGCAAACCGGGCGACGAGGCCGTCAAGCGGGGCCTGTCGCATGAGCAGGTGCCGGTGCTGAGGCGGTCGACCACTCGAAAACCGCCGTCAGTGCCGTCCTGCCATGTTCCACTCAGCCCGATAGTGCCACATAGTACCACCCATTGGACCGGGCTTCGGCGTTGTCGCGCGTCACCGCATCGCGCAACGCCTGGCACTCCATCCCGGCCAATCTGGCCGCCTCGGCCCCGCTCAAGCCGTCCAACGCGTTGGCGATGGCATAACCCCGCGCCGCCCGCCTATTGCCGTAATGCGTAACCCTGGTGCGAAGCTCCGCCACCATCATCGCGGCAGATATCTTGAGCTGACCGACATGGTTCCCCTTGCATCTGGAGGAACCTCAGTGATTCACAAAAAGCGTCAGAAGACGCACACCAAGAGTCAGGTCGAGCGTTTGCCAGGATAGCAATGGCGGGGCAAATGTAGAGACCTTCTCGGACGTTCTGACGAGCCGAATATTTTGGTCACTATGCAGCACACCAAGAAAAGCGGGCAGGCCGAGCGATCAATGGCTATTCCACACCGAAATGAACCCTGTGGCGGCCAGTCCGTTTTGCAGTGTACAGCGCCTGATCGGCGGCCTTCACCAAATCGGCCGAGCCGAGATGGCAGACTTCCTTGAACCGACAGGTTCCGAATCCACGCGATTGGGCGTGGGCGGATTCGCAGACCGACGCAATACTTGAGACGCCGATGCTGATGGTGACATTCGGAGCCACGTCAGACGCGGCATGGGGGATATTGAGGATCGACACGGCGCTCAGAATCCCCTCGGCGAGGCGGATCGCCTGCTCCTGATTGCAGGCCGGCAGAAGCACGATGAACTCTTCGCCGCCATAGCGAGCCACCAGTTCGCCGGGACGCTTGGCCATGAACGCAAGCGCCGTGGCGACGGCGCGCAGGCAGTCATCGCCGGCTTGGTGTCCATAGCTGTCGTTGAAACGCTTGAAGTGATCGACGTCGATCATCAGCAGCGACAAGGGCTCGCCGGTGCGGCAGGCTCGCCGCCATTCCAAGTCCAACGCTGCATCGAAGGCCCGCCGATTGGCAACGCCGGTCAGTCCGTCGATGGTGGTCAACAGGCGTAGCTGGTCGGTTCGCTGCTTCAATGCGAGGTAATTCTTGACCCGCGCGCGGACCACCGGCGGATGCGGCGGTTTGGGAATGAAGTCAATGGCGCCAACGGACAGGGCGCGGGTCTCGATGTCCACGTCGCCATGCGCGGTCACGAACAGAATCGGCACATCCTCGAAGGCAGGATCGTTTTTGATCATCTGGCAGACATGGAACCCATCGGTTTCCGGCATTTCAATGTCGAGCAGGATGAGGTCGGGGCTGAACGACCGCGCCATGCCCAGAGCTTCGCTGCCATTGGTGGTGAAATGAATTTTGCCCATGCCCTTGAGGATATCAATCAACAGCCGAATGGTGCCTGGATCGTCGTCAACGATCATCAACCGAGGTTCCGCGGATGGGCTGGTCCGGTTCATGCTCGCTCCTCTTTGGGCAGGGTGAAGAAGAAGCAACTCCCCTGTCCGACCTCGGATTCGATCCAAATCCGGCCGCCCAAATGGGTGACGATCTTCTTCGCGACGGCCAATCCGACGCCGGTGCCGCTGTGATCGTCGTGCGGCGCCAATCTCTGGAAGATCGTGAAGACCCGTTCACGGTCCGCCTCGTCGATGCCGATGCCATTGTCGCGCACCCACACCCGCCATTCGTCACCCGCCTCATCCGCGCCGACCTGGATCACCGGCCCGCGATCGGCCGCACGGTATTTGAGGGCGTTGG
>DATGZW010000379.1:0-7520 GCA_035297005.1 Patescibacteria group bacterium | reverse complement strand
GGTTGTGTGATATATAGTCCGCCAGCTCCGTCCGTGGAAACACCGCATTCATCGATAGGCCATGACAGTCGCCCTTTCTTCCCTTCATCTGACACCGGCCAAGACCGCAGGCGAGGACAATTTTCCCGTCGGCTCCTGGCTGTTGCCCGCGGCGATCCGGCCGAAGGTGCATGCCTTCTATCGCTTCGCCCGCGCCGCTGACGACATCGCCGACGATCCGGTGCTGTCGCCAGAACAGAAACTGGTGCGGCTGTTCGCCCTCGATCCAGCCTTGCTGGGACGCGGCGCTCCCTATGCGCGGCGGCTGATCGCCGCCTTTAAATGCGACGCCGTGCGCAACCGTACTCCCGACTGGCAGGATCTGCTCGATTACTGCACGCTGTCGGCGGTGCCGGTCGGGCGCTTCCTGCTGGATCTGCATGGCGAAGGTGAGGCCGCGCATGGACCCTGCGACTCGCTTTGCGTGGCCCTGCAGGTGCTGAACCATATCCAGGATCTGGGGAGCGACCGCGCCCGGCTGAACCGGGTTTACCTGCCGCTGGACTGGCTGGCCGAGGCGGGGACCAGCGTTGACGCCATCGACGACTGCGCTACCGGTCCGCAACTGCGCCAAGTCATCGACCGCGCACTGGATCAGGTCGACCTGCTGATGGTGGAAGCCGCCCGCCTGCCCCGCGTGGCGCGCAATCTCCGCCTGCGCATCGAGGCTGTGGTGGTGCTGTTCATCGCCCGCCGCCTGAGCCGCAAGCTACGCCATTCGGACCCCCTGACGACGGCCGCCGCCAAGCGAAACCGCCACGACCATATGGCTTGCACCTTCTGCGGGATGATCCGTGGTTTAATGGGGCGTTGATCCCTGGCTAAGGAGCCCTGTATGACGCTGCATGTCATCGGTGCGGGGCTGGCTGGGTTGGCCTGCGCCTTGGCCGCCGTCGATGCCGGCCTTGATGTTGAACTGCACGAAGCGGTGGGACACGCCGGCGGGCGCTGCCGCTCGTGGTTCGATCCGGCGCTGGACCGGATCATCGACAATGGCAGCCACATGGTGGTAGGCGGCAACCGCGCGGTATTCCGCCATCTGGCCCGTATCGGCAGCATCGACCAACTAGCCACCGGCCCTGCCGCCTTGCCGATGCTCGATTTGGCCAGCGACGAACGATGGACTGCCAGCCCGGCCCGTCTGCTGCCATCCATCATCGCCGCCGGTTGGCGTATGAGCTGCGGCGAGGATGACGGCATCGCCGCCCGCCTTGGCCGTTCCCGCCATTACCGAAACTTCTGGCAGCCGCTGGCGCTGGCGGTGATGAATACTCCGCCGGACCAGGCCTCGGCCCCGGTGTTCCGCCGCGTGCTGGCGCGCACCCTATGGCGTGGAGCCGCCGCCAGCCGCCCCCATATCGCCCGCCACGGCCTGAGCGCCGCCTTTGTCGATCCAGCTTTGGCGGCTTTGACCCAGGCGGGAGCATCGATCCACTTGCGCCATCCCTTGCGCGGCATCGCGATGGATGGCAGCCGCGTCGCCGCGCTGGAGTTCGACGACGTCACCCATACTTTGTCGCGTCATGACGCGGTAGTGCTGGCGGTGCCGTGGTGGACCGCCGCCGCCTTACTGCCTGACCGCCTGCCTGCCCTGCCCGCCAGCCCCATCGTCAACGCTCATTTCCGCGTGTCTATTCCAGTCGAGAACCGCCCCCCGGCGGGGATGCTTGGCCTGCTGGGTGGCACCGGAGAATGGCTGTTTTTGCGCGGCGACGTGCTGTCGGTGACGGTCTCCGCCGCCGCCTCACTGCTCGAACGATCACTTGGGGAGATTGCCGATCAGCTGTGGTCCGACGTGGCCAATGCCTTGGATTTAAAGGACTCTCCCTTAGCCGTCCGGATCATCAAGGAAAAGCGCGCGACCTTGTTTCACTCACCCGAGGTGGAAAAGCGGCGTCCCTCTCCGCGCCTGGGCGACAATCTGGTGTTGGCTGGCGATTGGACCGCCACCGGCTTGCCCTGCACCTTGGAAGGGGCGCTCCTGTCGGGAGAGCGTGCAGCAAGAGACACACTCGTATTCATCGCAAATTAAGCGCGCCCCACCGAGTGTTCAACCCCTACGGGTTCGAACAAATACGCTCCTACCTTCACAGCAGAATGAGAACCTGTTGCATTGGCCGATGATGACAGTAATATATTCACAATCATTACAGCTTAAACATGCTGCAATGCGGCATTTATCTTGTAGTTAAAATTTTATCAATCCCAAGAAGCGCAGGGAAAGCGGCATGACTGCCCAGATTGACGCAGAAAATGATCGCATGAATATTTTTGCGTCCCAGATCTTGGAACGGGTGGAAACCCTCAATCTGGAAGTCGCTGAAATTGCCGGCAGCATCGACAGCGTTACCCGCTTTGTCGGACAGCAGGAGATTTTGTTCGGTCATCTGCGCCAATTGACCCAAGACCTGCATAGCGCATTGGGCGATATCGACCATGCAGGGCGCGAAACCAGCCATGTGACCGGCGACGCGGCCGCCCAATCGATCCAATCCCTGGCCGCCGCCGCCGCCGCATTGGGCGACATCCGCCATTTGGCCAGCGCCGTGCAGGGCATCGAGCAGCGTCTGGAAACGCTCGACCAATCCTTGGGCGCCGTGCGCGGTATGACCCGCAATATCCAAACCATCTCGCGCCAGACCAACATGCTGGCGCTAAACGCCACCATCGAGGCAGCGCGCGCCGGTGAGGCCGGCAGAGGCTTCGCCGTGGTCGCCAACGAGGTCAAGGGACTCGCCCGCCAGACCGATACCGCCACCACCGGCATCGACGCCACCGTCAATGTGCTTTCGACCAATATCACCGAACTGATTTCGACCAGCACCCAGGCCATCGCCGTGGCAGATTCGGTCAATCAGGGCGTCGGCGTAATCAATGGCGCGCTGGAGGGCTTCAACGTCTCGATGGGCAGCGTCGGCGGCAAGGTCGACAGCATCTCGACTGCCGCGCATGACAGCCTGGGCCATTGTCAGGAGGTGTTGGGCGAGATCGACAGCTTCATGGGCGGAGTCAAGCAGACCAGCCAGGATCTGCGTAGCGCCGACGACCGCATCCTCACCGTGCTCGATCATGGTGAGGAGTTGATGAACCTCATCGCCGCGTCGGGCTTCCGCAGCAGCGACAGCCCCTTCATCGATGCGATGACCGATGCCACCGCGCGGGTCAGTCAGCTATTCACCCAAGCTGTCGATGGCGGCCGACTATCGATGGACGATCTTTTCGACGAGGCTTATCGTCCGGTCCCCGACACTGCGCCAGAGCAGCACATGACCCGCTTCACCGCCTTTACCGATACGGTGTTGCCGACCATTCTCGACACGATGCAGAAATTCGACGCGCGCGTTACTTATTGCGTCGCCGTCGATCGCAATGGCTATCTGCCGACCCACAACAGCAATTTTTCCAGACCGCAGGGCAAGGATCCGGTGTGGAACAATGCCAATTGCCGTAACCGCCGCATTTTCAACGATCGCACCGGCCTGCGCGCCGGCCAGAACACCCGCCCCTTTCTGCTGCAAAGCTACCGTCGTGATATGGGTGGCAGCACCTTCATCACGATGAAAGACCTGTCGGTCCCCATCACCGTCAAGGGCCGCCATTGGGGCGGGCTGCGGCTGGGGTATCGGGTGGCTTAACAACACCGTGGTCTGGAGCAATAGCGGGCGGTAACCCGCTATTGCCTCAACCTCAATCGACCGCTGGCAGCCGAAACCCCTGCGGCACTAGAATGGTGTTCTGCGGCGCCGCCACCGGATCGGTATGGGGAAAGTCGAGGGTGTAGTGCAGCCCCCGGCTTTCCCGCCGCGACATCGCCGAGCGGATGATCAGATCGGCCACCATCGCCAGATTGCGCAGCTCCAACAAATCGTTAGTGACCCGGAACGCTCCGTAGTACTCATCGATTTCGGACAGCAGGGTATCGACCCGGTGCTTGGCCCGCTCCAGGCGCTTGGTGGTGCGGACGATACCGACATAGTCCCACATGAAGCGGCGCAGTTCGTCCCAGTTATGGGCGACCACCACCTGTTCGTCGGCCTCGGCCACCCAGCTTTCGTCCCATACCGGCAATTCCGGCGGCGGCGGCATCTTGGGCAGGCGTTCGAGAATATCTTGGGCTGCGGCGGCACCGTAGACCAGACATTCCAGCAAGGAATTCGAGGCCATGCGATTGGCCCCGTGCAGCCCGGTGAAAGCCGCCTCACCCACAGAATACAGTCCCGGAACGTCGGTACGGCCGCGTTTGTCGGTCATCACGCCGCCGCAGGTATAGTGGGCGGCGGGCACCACCGGGATGCCCTGACGGGTGATGTCGATACCCAGTTCCAGGCAGCGCGCATGGATGGTAGGGAAATGGTGGGTGATGAACTCGGCCGGCTGATGGCTGATGTCCAGATAGACGCAATCGGCGCCGATGCGCTTCATTTCGTGGTCGATGGCGCGAGCGACGATGTCGCGCGGGGCCAGTTCACCGCGCGGATCGAAGCGATCCATGAAGCGCTCGCCATTGGGCAGGCGCAGCTTGCCGCCCTCGCCGCGCACGGCTTCCGAGATGAGGAACGACTTGGCCTGGGGATGGTACAGGCAGGTCGGGTGAAACTGCATGAACTCCAGATTGGCCACCCGGCAGCCGGCGCGCCAAGCCATGGCGATGCCGTCGCCGGTGCAGCTGTCGGGGTTCGACGAATACAGATAGACCTTGCTGGTGCCGCCAGTGGCGATCACCACCGCCTTGGCGCGGAACAGTTCGACGCAGCCCTTTTTGCGGTCCAGCGCGTAAGCGCCGACGCAACGGCCCAGACGTCCGCGCTCGTCCTTCTCGCGCACCACATCGACGGCGAGGAAATGTTCGAATACCGCGATATTCGGCGTCTCGCGCACCCGCTCTTCCAGGGTCGTTTCAACCTCGCGCCCGGTGGCGTCGGCGGCATGCACGATGCGGCGGCGGCTATGCCCACCTTCGCGGGTCAGGTGATAGGCCTGTTCGCCATTGGCCGAAGCTTCGTCGCGGTCGAACTCGACGCCATAGCCGACTAGGCGGGCGATGGCGTCGCGGGCGTTCTCGACGACGAAACGCACCGCCGAAGGATCACACAGTCCGGCCCCGGCATCCAGGGTGTCGGCGATGTGGAATTCCGTGGAATCGGCGGCATCGAGCACGGCGGCGATGCCGCCTTGCGCATGCATGGTGCTGCCATCGGCCAATTCGCCCTTGGACAGCACGGCGACGCGGGCGGTGGGGGCCAGTTGCAGGGCGACAGTTAAACCGGCAGCGCCGCTGCCAATCACCAGGACATCGAAATCGAGGGGAGCGGCCATCACTCGGCGGCCCAATCAAGCCCGATATCGATGGCTCCAGCCGATTGCGTCAAGCGCCCGACCGAGATGAAATCGACGCCGGTTTCGGCGATGGCGCGGATGGTGTCCAGATTGACGCCGCCCGAGGCTTCGGTCTTGGCCCGCCCGGCGACCAGCGCCACGGCTTGGCGCAGAACCGCAGGAGACATGTTGTCGAGCAGGATAATATCAGCCCCGGCCTCGCAGGCCTCGGCGACCTGTTCCAAGGTGTCGGCCTCGACCTCGACCTTGCCGGCGGCGGCTTGCTGCGCCCGACGCACCGCTTCGGCGACCGAGCCGCAGACGGCGATGTGGTTGTCCTTGATCAATACGCCATCGTAAAGACCCATGCGGTGGTTCTGCGCGCCGCCCATGCGGGTGGCGTATTTGGCCGCCTGACGCAGACCGGGGATGGTCTTGCGGGTGTCCAACAACACCGCGCCAGTGCCTTCGATGCAATCGACATAGCGGCGCGTCAGCGTGGCGATGCCGGACAGGTGCTGCAACAGGTTGAGCGCCGTGCGCTCGCCGGTCAGCAGGCCGCGCGCCGGCCCTTCCATCTCGGCCAGCACGGTGCCGGCGGCGATTTTGTCGCCATCGGTCACTTTGGCGGTAAAGATGGCTTCCGGAACGACCGTTCGGAACACCTCGGCGGCGAAGGGCAGGCCCGCCACCACCATCTCTTCGCGCGCCGCCATGACGCCACGGAAGCGCAGTTCGGCGGGGATTACCGAACTGCTGGTGATGTCGCCGTTGCCGATATCCTCGGCAAGCGCGTCGTCGATCAGACGGCGCACGGCGGCATAGAGATCAAGCGGAAGCTGCACTGACATTGACGGTCACCGACATATCGAGCATGCGCTGCAACGGCTTCAACGCCGCCACCCGCAATTCCTCGGGAAGCTCCACGCGGGGAGCATTGTTGGCCAGGCACAAATAGATCTTTTCGAGCGTGTTCTTGGCCATGAAGGGGCAGCGCGCGCAATCGCAACTACCATCGGCCCCGTTGGCGGGGATGAAGGTCTTGTGCGGCGCGGCTTTTTGCATCTGGTGGATGATATGCGCTTCGGTGGCGATGATGAATTCATCCGCCGACGACGCCAGCACGTAATCCAGGATCGAGCGGGTCGAGCCGACATGGTCGGCATGCGTCAGAATGCCCTCGGGACATTCCGGGTGCGCCGCGACCAGCGCCTGGGGGTGGCGGGTCTTCAGCTTGATCATTTCGCGTTCGGAGAACTGCTCGTGAATGATGCAGCTTCCCGGCCACAAGGTCATGTCCCGGCCGGTCTTGCGCGCCAGATAGCCGCCCAGATGGCGGTCGGGGGCGAATACCACCGGCTGGTCGGGCGGCAATTGAGCCAGGATCGCCTCGGCGTTCGACGAGGTCACAATGATGTCGGACAGCGCCTTCACCTCGGCCGAGCAATTAATATAGGTGATGGCCAGATGGCCGGGGTTCTTCTCACGGAAGGCGCGGAAGGCGTCAGGCTGGCAGGATTCCTCCAGCGAACAGCCGGCTTCGGCGTCGGGGATCAGCACCGTCTTACCGGGGCTGACGATCTTGGCCACCTCGCCCATGAAGCGCACGCCGCAGAACACGATGACATCGGCATCGGTCGCCGCCGCCTTGCGCGACAGGTCCAGCGAATCGCCGACAAAATCGGCCAGATCCTGGATTTCCCCGTCCTGGTAATAATGCGCCAGAATCACCGCGTTGCGCTCACGCTTGAGCCGCGCGATCTCGGCATGCAAATCCAGATGAGGGTCGAGACCGTCTTCAGTCAACGCGTCTCGTCCCGGCAACACCACTGTATCGACCATGGTCACTCCCGCAGGCATCATACCGCCCGCATCCTTTTCGCGGAAACCCTCGGACGATGCAAGGCACCCCTGCGCCCATCGTCCATATTTTTATCCCTGGCGGCTTGCCGCCGGCTAACCTTGCCCGCATCATAGGCAAACTTATGATCGGAGAAGACTTTTTGCCTCGCTGCGTCCGTTTGCTGTCCTGCCTCCTGCTTCTGCTGACGACGGTCAGCGCGCCAGCCTGGGCCGATAATCCCTTTGGCGTCATGCTGTGGCCCAATGGCGAGGACTCCACCGTGCTAATGGCCCGCGCCCGTGGTCTGGGGGTCGCATGGCTG
>DATGZW010000378.1:0-10203 GCA_035297005.1 Patescibacteria group bacterium | reverse complement strand
AGTTCTCCAACGCATCCTCGATATCAGAATAGCCGCCGCGGCCGTATTCCTCGATCACCTCGGCCAAATCCTGGCACAGGTTGTCGTGCTCCAACCAGTGAGCCTCGGCCTGGGGGTAGGCGCTGCGGGCCATGAAATTCTCTTCACGGCTGAAATGCCCGCGCGCGGTATCGGCCAGCTTACCCAGCAGCACGGCGACGTCGGCGCGCCGGTAAGGCCCTGCATGCAGATCATGCAGGGCGTTTATCTGCGCGGCCATCTCGCGATGATCGGCATCCATCGGCGCAAAGCCGGTGTCGTAATCGGGAACCCACTCGAACAGCGGCATGGGCGTCGCAACCCCGCCTAGTCGAACAGCTTGTCGATGTCCGACTGGCTGATCCCCTGATTTTCCAGCGCCGGCCCGTTGAGCAGCTTCTTTTCTTCGTCTTCGTGGACTTCCGGCGGCGGCGGCAGATCGTCGAAATTGTCGGCGCCCCAGATGTCGATCATCTTGTTGACGCGGTCTTCGATGTATTGAAGCGTCTTGACGACCTTGGTGATGCGCTGCCCGGTAATGTCTTGGAAGTTGCATTCCTCGAAGATACCGACGACCGCTTCGCGGATATCCTCGGCGATATGCGCCGAGAAACCGTCGCCTGCCTGAGCCTGCAACTGCGAGGCCAAGGTATCGATCTTTTCGGCCGAGGCCAAGATGCCGTCGGTGGCCCGCTCGGTCGCGGTTACGATAGCGTCCAACTCGTTGGTCACCGCCATCAGGCGGTCGTCATCCGAGTTGGTCGGCCGCAGAGCTGCGATTTCGGCCTTGGTCTGCTCGATGCATACCGCCAGCGCCCGCAGCTCGGTCTTGAGCATGTTGACTTCGACGCGCTTCTTCTCGGCGGCCTGGGCCACCGGATCGTGATGCACAATATCGGCTTCTTCGCCGCGCATCAGCAGTTCCAGCGCGCGGATATCCGCTCGCAGACTGCCAATGGCAGCCATGACCTCGGCGTTGTCGATGTTGCTGACCTGCGTCGGCTCGCTTGACGACGGCGCCAGCCCTTTGGCTTTCATCCGCTGCAATTCGGCGGTGAAGAGCTTCTTATCGGTTCCCTTGTGCATACCCCCCCTTCCCCGAAAACCGGCCTCTGGTCCGGTCCCCGTCAGGCTATCGCACCGATGGTCGTGCCGTCTTCACCTTCGGACTCGGCATCGCCGAAGGTTCCCGCCAAATCGCTTGGCGTCAACTCTACCGTCTCGACGTACGGTTTGTAACGTTTATCGACCGCAATGATATGACCGGTCAGCCAATCTTTCAAAAACTCGAACAGCTCTCCGACGGCGGCGTGCCGGCCATCGGCGTATTGCTGCTGGAAACCGCGCACGCGCTCGGTCAGCGTGCGGTGAAGTTCAATATGGGCGGCACGATCCGGATAACCGCCCAACTCCATCAGCCGTTCCTCGCGATGGAAATGGTTGATTGTGTATTCAACCAGAACATTGAGAACGCTGGCGATGACCTCGCGGGTCTGCCCTTCCTCGCGCGCTTCGAACAGCTGGTTGAGCAGACTTATCAGAATCTGGTGATCGGCGTCGATGAACGGCACGCCGACACTATAGGATTCCTGCCATTGAATCGCCGTCATAGGGGAGCTACTCCGTGCCGCTCCGGCGGGCCGCGCAATATCCGCGAGCCGTGCGTCTTTCCCGTTCTTCGTTCCTACACTACTTCGCCGTCGAGCGGCAAGACCGAGGTACCCAATTCCAACTCTTTGAGTGTATCCTGGGTCTACGTCCTTAGGATGACGCCGTCTCCGCCGACGACAAGGAAGAACAGGGTGAACCCACCCCGCAAGGACAACTGGGGGGCAGCCGCGCCGGAAAGCCGCCTGCTCGATGCCGTTGAAAGCCTGACCGAAGGCGTCGCCATCTACGACGCCGAGGATCGGCTGGTGCTGACCAATTCCCAGTTCCGCCGCCTGTGCCCCGAGATCGCCGACGCCCTGCACACCGGTATGCTCTTCGAGGACGTTGCCCGTCTGGCCATGGGCAGCGGCGCCTTCCTGGCCGCCGACGGACGCGGCGAGGCGTGGCTGCGCGAACAGATGGATCTGCACCGCAATCCCTGCGGCCCGGTCGAGGCGCGCCTGCATAACGGCCGCTGGCTGATGTTCCGCGACCGCCGTACCGACGACGGCTTTACCATCTCGACGGTCGCCGACATCTCGGATCTGAAGCAGCGCGAGATGGTGGTGGCCGACAGCGAGCGACGCGCCCAAACCGCCCAGCGCTTGTTGTGCGACGCCATCGAAAGCGTGTCCGAGGGCTTCGTGCTGTTCGATGCGGACGACCGGCTGGTATTGTGCAACAGCCATTATCGCCAGCGCATGGCCGAAGTATCTGACATGCTGGTTCCCGGCACCCTGTTCGAAACCATGATCACCGCCGCCGTGCGGCGCGGCGTGGTGATCTCGGCCAATGCCGACCCAGATGGATGGCTGCGCCAGCGTCTGGTCACGCACCGGAACCCCGACGGCCCGCGCAAGACCCAACTGGCATCGGGTACTTGGTTGCAGGTGCATGAATACCGCACCGGCGACGGCGGCTATGTCAGCATCCAGACCGACATCACCTCTCAGGTCGCCGCCGAAGGCGCCTTGTCGGACAGCGAGGAACGCTATCGCCAGCTAGTGGAACTGGCTCCCGACCTGATTTGCGTGCTCAGCCAGGGTCGTATCTCGTTCATCAACGCCACCGGCGCCGCGATGCTGCACGCCACCCCGGCGGCGCTGATCGGCTGCCGCATCGCCGATTTCATTCACCCCGACGACTGCGCCCTGATCGACAGCGGATTGGACGCCCTGGTGGCCGGCCGTCAGCGCATCCCGCTGCGGCTGCTCGGCCCCGACGGAGCCGTTCGCGACACCGAAGCCGCCGCCCTGTCGCTCAGCCGCTCCGACGTCCCCAGCGTCATGCTGGAACTGCGCGACGTGACCGAACTGAAGCGCTCGGCGCAGACAATCGTCAGCCGCGAACAACGGCTCAACGGCATCCTCAACACCGTTCTCGACGGCATCATCACCATCGACGAACGTGGCCTGATCGAATCCTTCAACCCCGCCGCCGAGCGGGTCTTCGGCTGGACCGCCGCCGAGATCATCGGGCGGCCGATCACCCAACTGATGCCCCCCGACATGGCCGCCGGTCACGACGGCTTCCTGCACCGCTATCTGGCCGGCGGCAAGGCCAAGATCATCGGCGCCGGCCGGGAAGAGACCGGCCTGCGCAAGGATGGCACCACCTTTCCGCTGGAACTGGCGGTCAGCGAGTTGACCCTGGAAGGCCAGCGCGTGTTCACCGGGGTCGTGCGCGACATGACCCGCCGCAAGGCTGCGGCCCGCGCGCTGAAGTCCAGCGAGGAACGCTACGCCCTGGCCATGGCCGGCACCAACGAAGGCATGTGGGACTGGGATATCGCCGCCGACATGATCTATATCTCGCCGCGCCTGCGCGTGGTGGCCGGCATTCTGGGAGCGCCGCCGGTGCATGCCGAGCAATGGCTGGAGTTGGTTCATCCCGATGACCGCGAGCTGTTCCGCACCGCCATGGCCGACCATCTGAGCGGCCAAAGCGAGTTCTTCGTCTGCCAATACCGGCTGGCCCAGAGCGTCGGCATCCGCTGGATCCGCCATCGCGGTCTGGCCTTGCGCGACGATCACGGGCGGGCCTTCCGCATGGCCGGCTCCGTCGGCGACATCACCGAACAGAAACTGGCCGAGCAAGCCCTGCGCGAGGCCAAGGAACAGGCCGAACTGGCCAACCGCGCCAAGACCGAGTTCCTGGCCAATATGAGCCACGAGCTGCGCACGCCGCTGAACGCCATCATCGGCTTTTCCGAAATGATGCTGGCCGAGATGCTGGGGCCGCTCGGCGTGCCGGATTACAAAAGCTACACCGCCAATATCCACGAATCCGGCCGTCATCTGCTGGATGTCATCAACGATATCCTCGACGTTTCACGCATCGAGGCCGGGCAGTTGACCCTGGAGCCGGAAGCCGTCGACCTGCACCATGTGCTGGACAGTTCGCTGCGGCTGATCCAGCAGCGCGCCGACGCCCACCAAATCCACATCCACGCCCGCATTCCCGACAGCCTGCCGATGATGATGGGCGAGACCCGGCGACTGAAACAGGTGATGCTCAACATCTTGTCCAATGCGGTCAAGTTCACCCCAGCGGGCGGCAGCGTCACCGTCAGCGTGCGCCGCGCCCCCGATGGCGCCGTGGTCATCTCGGTGGCCGATACCGGCATCGGCATGGCCGCCGAGGACATCCCCAAGGCGATGACCCCGTTTACCCAGGTCGACAGCTCGCTGGCCCGCCGCTACGAAGGCACCGGACTCGGACTGCCGCTAGCCAAGGCCTTCGTCGAGTTGCACAATGGGGCGCTGTCAATCGCCAGCGCCCCCGGCAAGGGGACGACCGTTACCATGCGTTTCCCGGCGGACTGTCTGGTCGCCTAGGCAACCGCCGCCCGGACGGGGGGGATGACCACGCCATGGCCCGCAGGCTTAGAGTCGCCACGTTCAATCTGGAGAGCCTCGACGACCGCCCGCCGATGGATCTTTCCTTCGACGACCGCATCGACGTGCTGCGGCCGCAGCTCACCCGCCTGCGCGCCGACGTGCTGTGCCTGCAAGAAGTCAACGCCCGCGAGGACAGCGCCCACGGCCCCCGCCATCTGACCGCGCTCGACCGCCTGCTCGACGGCAGCGGCTATGAGCATTACCACCGTCAGGTCAGCTTCAACCGCGCCGGCCACCGCTTTTCCGACCGCCATAATCTGGTGACCCTGTCGCGCTTCCCCATCATCGGCGAAGGTCAGGTGTGGCACGATCTGGTGGCCCCGCCGCGTCACGACATCGTCGCCGCCCAAGGCGCCGAGGACATGGCGGTGGAGTGGGACCGCCCGCTGCTGCACACCACCCTGGCACTCGACGACGGCCACCGCCTGCATGTTCTCAACCTGCATCTGCGGGCGCCACGCGCCGCCTTTCTGGCCGGCAGCAAGGATCATGGAGTGTGGAGCTCGGTAGGGGCCTGGGCCGAGGGCTTCTTCCTGGCCACCGTCAAAGCCGCCGGTCAGGCCTTGGAAGCGCGGCTGGTGGTCGAACAAATCTTCAATGCCGATCCGCATGCCCTGATCGCGGTCTGCGGCGACTTCAACGCCGGCGACCACGAAAGCCCGGTACGCACCATCAGCGGCGACGAGGAGGACACCGGCAACGGCCATCTGGCCGGGCGCACCTTGGTTCCCGTCGAGCGCAGCCTGCCCGACAGCCAGCGCTATTCGGTGATCCACCATGGCCGACGGTTGATGCTGGACCATATTTTGGTGTCTCGGCCCTTGCTCGGCTGGTTTGCCGCCGCCGAGGTGCATAATGAAGCCTTGGGCGATGAATTAATCTCTCCGACACTGGTACAGTTGCCGCCAGACAGTTACCATGCCCCGGTTGTATCCGAATTCGCGCCGCCCATACCGCCCCGCCGTCCGCCAGCCCCGAAGGATGCGCCATGATCCCCGCTGCCGACCGTTTTTCCGGCTTCATCATCGGCCAATGCCTGGGCGATGCCCTGGGCTTCCTGGTCGAAGGCGAACCGCCGCATGTCTGCTTGCGTTACGCCGACGACGTGGTGCGCCCCGGCAAAGTGCCGCATGTCAGCCGCGACGGATATTCGTTTGGGCAGTATTCCGACGAATCGCAGATGGCCCGCGAGTTGATGGAAAGCTATGTGGTCTGCTCGGGCTTCGACGGCGACGACTATGCCCGCCGCATCGCCGCCCTGTTCTCGGAAGACCGCGTGGTCGGGCGCGGCCGCACCACCGAGGAAGCGGCCTTGCGCCTAGCCGCTGGAGTGCCGTGGCGCCAGGCCGGCACGCCCGCCCCTGCCGCCGGCAATGCGAGCGCCATGCGCGCCGGAGTGCTGGGGCTAATCTATGGCGATGACCCCAACACCATGATCCGCATCGCCCATGAACAGGGGCTGATCACCCATGCCGATTTGCGCTGTTCGGCCGGAGCCGTGGCCATGGCCGGAGCCGTCGCCCTGGCCTCGCGCGGGGCACGGCCCAACCATGCCGAGTTCCTGGAACCGCTGCGCCTGTGGACCATGCGCATCGAACCCAGCCTGTCCTCCAGCCTGCGCCGCATGGAGGAACTGCTGACCGGCACCTGGGAGCACGCCGCCGCCGAGATCTCGCGCATCGGCCTGCCGCCCGGCGTCGACAGCCAATGGCGCGGCGGCATCTCGGCCTTTGTCGTCTCATCGGTGCTGTGGGCCATCTACGCCTATATGAAGCACCCCGACAACTACTCCGAAGCGGTCGCTCTGGCCATCCGCGCCGGTGGCGACGTCGACACCACCGCCGCCATGACCGGAGCCCTGATCGGTGCCCGCCTAGGTCTGGCCGCCGTCCCCCGCGAGTTGGCCGGCAAGCTCAACGACCACGGCAATTGGCGCTATGAAGACCTGATCGAACTGGCCAACGCCTGCCATGACTTGCGTCGGCGGGGGTGAAAGGTATTGTGGTAAAGAGTCAACACTTACAGCTATAAACCGTCATGGCCGAACTTGTTCCGGCCATCCACGCGGCAACGTGCACACTATAAGTGAAGTATTAGATGCGGCCGTCTCGGCATGGATGCGCGGGGCAGGCACGCGCATGACGATGGATCTTTGTCTTTCCCACGCCAGATGGAAGCCCACCACCCCATCTACCGCCGCGTCTTCCCCTTGCTCAGCGCCGGAGCTTCTTCCTCGTCCTGGCTGCCGTCATCCGCCGCACCCGGCTTGTTGATGACCCGCCAGCGGGTGACGTTGCGGTTATGCTCGGCCAGGGTCTTGGCGAAAACATGGCCGCCGGTGCCATCGGCGACGAAATAGAGATCGTCGGAGACCGCCGGGTTAAGCACGGCGACGATGCTGGCGCGGCCGGGGTTGCAGATCGGGCCGGGCGGCAAACCGTCAGAGAAATAGGTGTTGTAGGGGCTGCGCATGGCCAGATCGTCATGCTTCAGCGGGCGATCCAGCACCCCTTGACCATTGCTCAGCGCATAGATCACGGTGGGGTCGGATTGCAGCCGCATATGCAGCTTCAAGCGGTTGAGGAACACGGCGGCGACATGCGGGCGCTCTTCCGGCAGAGCGGTTTCACGCTCGACGATCGAGGCCAGAATCAGCGCGTCCATCTTGCTGGTCAGGCTGAGAGTGCGGCTGCGCTTGGGCCACAGCTCGTCCAGGCTTTCCGTCATCGCCCGACCCATGCGCGCCAGCACGGCGTCGCGGCTGTCTCCATAGGAATAGTAATAGGTCTGCGGCATCACGCTGCCCTCTTCGGGCGGCAGGGTGATTTTGCCGGACAAGCCATCGGCTTGGCGCAATTGGGTAAGGATTTGCTGAACCGTCAGCCCTTCGGCAAAGGTCAGTTTGTGAATGACCACCTGTCCACGCCGCATCATGTCGATGACCGAAGCCAGACTGACCTGGGCGGGAAAGGCGTATTCGCCGGCCTGCAAGGGTTGGTGGCCGGTCATCTTGGCGCCCAGCAGGAACAGCCACGAGGCGTCGATGACGCCGGCCTCCTGAAGTTGCTGGGCGATGGCCGAGGAGCCGGTTCCATGCGGAACGATCACGGTGACAGGAGCCACCGCCGGACCGGGAGTGCCGAGGCGGGAATGCGCCCACAGCAGGAAGCCGCCCACCGCCGCCCCGGCCAGAGCCAGGACGACGGCGAGACGGATAATCCAGCGCATCATCGACGGGTCAGACGGCCCGGAAGATGAGCGAGGCGTTGGTGCCACCGAAGCCGAACGAGTTCGACAAGGCGATGTTCACCTTCTTCTCCTTGGCCACATGCGGGACCAAGTCGATGTCGCAACTGGCGGACGGGTTGTCAAGGTTCAGCGTCGGCGGGATCAGGCCATGGTTAATGGCCAGGATCGAGTAGATCGCCTCGACACTACCGGCGGCGCCCAACAGGTGGCCGATGGCCGACTTGGTGGACGACATCGACAGCTTGTAGGCGTGATCGCCGAACAGACGCTTCACCGCACCCAGTTCGATTTCATCTCCCAGCGGCGTCGAGGTGCCGTGGGCGTTGATGTAATCGATGTCTTCCAGGTTGATCCCGGCGCGGGCCACGGCGTTCCGCATGGCGCGGAAACCACCATTGCCGTCTTCGGCCGGAGCGGTGATGTGGTAGGCGTCGCCCGACATGCCGTAACCGATGATTTCGGCATAGATTTTGGCGCCGCGCTTCTTGGCGTGCTCGTATTCCTCAAGCACGACAACGCCGGCGCCTTCACCCATGACGAAGCCGTCGCGGTCCTTGTCCCACGGGCGCGAAGCCCGCGTCGGAGTGTCGTTGAAGTTGGTCGACAGGGCGCGCGCGGCGGCAAAGCCGGCCATGCCCAGGCGACACACCGCCGCTTCAGTACCACCCGCCACCATCACGTCGGCATCGCCGAACATGATCAGGCGCGACGCGTCGCCCAGCGCATGAGCGCCGGTCGAGCAGGCCGTCACCACGGCGTGGTTGGGGCCTTTGAAGCCGTAGCGGATCGACACATGGCCCGAGGCCAGGTTGATCAGGCTGGCAGGAATGAAGAACGGAGACAGCTTGCGCGGCCCGCCTTCAGCCAGGGTGATGGCGCCATTGGCGACGGTGGGCAAGCCACCGATGCCAGAGCCGATCATCACGCCGGTCCGCTCGCGCGATTCCTCGTCTTCGGGCTTCCAGCCGGAATCTTCCACCGCTTCGATAGCGGCGGCCAGCGCGTAGACGATGAAATCGTCCATGCGGCGGCGATCCTTGGACGAAGCCACGGAATCGGGGTTAAAGAAGTGAGGCTCCGCGTCACCCCTGGGCACCACGCCGGCGATTTTCGCCGGGAGGTCGGAGACGTCGAAGTGCTCGATGGCACGAAGGCCGGATTCACCCTTGGTGAGGCGATCCCAGTTGACCTTATGGCCACAACCCAAAGGGGTGACCATTCCAAGGCCGGTGACGACAACTCGTCTCATGCGCTTCCAGTGTATCCGGTTCGTCGAAAAAACCGCCGCGCCGGCCCATCAACAGGCCGGCGCCGCGACAGTCGCCTTTAGCTGTGCGACGAGATGAAGTCGATGGCGTCCTTCACCGTGAGGATCTTCTCGGCGGCGTCATCGGGGATCTCACAGCCGAATTCTTCTTCGAAGGCCATGACCAGCTCGACGGTGTCGAGGCTGTCGGCGCCCAGATCGTCGATGAAGCTGGCAGTCTCGGTGACCTTGGACTCCTCGACGCCCAGGTGCTCGACAACGATTTTCTTAACGCGCTCGGCGACATCAGACATTTGTAAACCCCTCAGAAGCTTAGTTGGGCAGGATAATGGGACTTAGGCGGGTCGAGGACTGGCCGTTCCCCCCGTCCGGCAAAAAGTGCCGCTTCGTAGCATACTTTTCCCGGCTTGACCAGCATCAGCGGACCGCCCGCAATAGTGAATAGGATACCTCAGATCATCGCCATACCGCCATTGACATGCAAGGTCTGGCCGGTGACATAGGCGGCTTCATTGCTTGCCAAATAAAGTGCGGCAGCGGCGATTTCCTCGACCGAGCCCATGCGGCCGAGGGGAATTCCCGTCAGCAGCTTGGCTTTTTGGTCGTCGTTCAGCGCATCGGTCATCGCCGAGGTGATGAACCCCGGCGCGATGCAGTTGACGGTGATGCCCCGCGAGGCAACTTCCTGGGCCAGCGCCTTGGACATGCCGATCATGCCGGCCTTGGCGGCGGCGTAATTCCCTTGGCCCGGATTGCCTTGGACGCCGACAACCGACGTCATGTTTATGATCCGGCCATGGCGGCGTTTCAGCATGCCCTTCAACGCCGCCCGCGACAGGCGGAACGCCGCGGTCAGATTGATGGCGAGAACGGAATCCCAATCGGCGTCCTTCATGCGAACGAGGAGAGCGTCGCGCGTCACGCCGGCGTTATTGACCAGAATGTCGAGCGGTCCGAGCGCGGCCTCGACGTCCGGAACGAGCGCTTCGAGCGCGTCGCGGCGGGTGCCCGAGAGCGCCACCGCGGCGCCCTGCGCATGAAGGGCGCGCGCGATTGCGGCGCCGAGTCCGCCCGAAGCCCCGGTTACGAGCGCTGTCCTTCCTGTCAGATCGAACAAGG
>DATGZW010000377.1:0-4881 GCA_035297005.1 Patescibacteria group bacterium | reverse complement strand
ATCGGGCTGGTGTTGGTGAAATACAGCCCCTTGACCGGAGCCACCCACGCCCCGCCGATGAAGTTCTCGAACCGGCTGCGGTTGCCGGTGTGCTTCTTGACGGTTTCCAGGGCTTCCTGAAACATGACGGTTGTCCTCCTACCATTGATGCGTGGGGTCCAGATGGTCGAAGTCAGCGCTTTTCGGCACGAACACGCAATCCGACCAAGGTACAACGCGGCCCTGGAAAGAAATGAAAATCGGCGGGAATCCGCTCGGTTCCAAGCAGAGTACGGGTGACATCTCATGTGTTGCCTCCTCTGCGTTGGACCAAAGTCGTAAGGCGGTAAAAATGGTTCCCGGATAGTGTTTTCCCATGCAGAAAAGGAGGCGATCGCAAATGAACAAGTTTTCTCGCGTGCTCTTGGCCGGTCTTGCGATTCTGTCGGCGCATGCGGCCAATGCGGCCGAGCATGGAACGGCGGACCAGGCCAAGACGTTGCTCGACAAGGCCGTGGCCAAGGTTAAGGTCGACGGGCCGGAGAAGGCGTTCGCCGCTTTCAACGACCGCAAAGCCGGCTTCGTCGTCAATGACCTTTACGTGTTTTCCTTCGACCTGAAGGGCAAGTACATGGCGTCCGGCGCCAATCCCGCCTTGGTCGGCTACGACGCTATCGACATGACCGATGCCGAGGGTAAGCCGCTGGTGCAAGAGATGGTCGCCCGCGCCAAGAGTGCAGGCCGGGGCGAAGTCGATTATGTCTGGCTGAACCGTGCCGACAACCATGTCGAGAAGAAGCATTCGCTGATCGAACGGGTCGGCGACTACATTGTCGGCGTCGGCTACTACGTGAACTGAGCCGGCCTTAGGGCCAAGGCTACCTGCCGGTTTCCTGGCGCGCGCCGCTGGGAGGCCGGTGGACGGCTGTTTGAATAATCCTCACCACGCATGGACACTCCTATGAGAATCGCCATCCCGAAGGAGCGTCGCGCCGACGAATTGCGCGTTGCGGCCTCGCCGGACACGGTTAAGAAATATGTCGGCCTGGGTTTCGACGTGGTGGTCGAGGCCGGGGCGGGTGAGGGGGCGTCGATCGCCGACGCGGCGTTTGCCGCCGCCGGGGCGACCATCGCGCCTGACGCAGCCTCCGCGCTCAAGGACGCCGATGTGGTGCTGAAGGTGCAGCGGCCGCTGACCGCCGAGGAGGGGCTCGACGAGTTGGCGCTGATCAAGCCCGGCGCGCTGCTGATCTCGCATCTGGCGGCCTTGCAGAACAAGGCGCAGGTCGAGGCTTACGCCCGCGCCAATGTCACCGCCTTCGCCCTGGAGCTGCTGCCGCGCATCAGCCGGGCGCAGAACATGGATATTCTGTCCTCGCAGAGCAACCTGGCCGGCTACAAAGCGGTGCTGGATGCGGCGGCGGTCTATGGCCGCGCCTTTCCGATGATGATGACGGCGGCGGGCACCATTCCGCCCGCCCGCGTGCTGATTTTGGGCGTCGGCGTCGCCGGGTTGCAGGCCATCGCCACGGCCAAGCGCCTCGGCGCGGTGGTCTATGCCTTCGACGTGCGCCCGGCGGTCAAGGAGCAGGTGGAGAGCCTGGGCGGCAAGTTCGTCGAGGTCGATCCCGAGGCCTCGCGCGATGCCGAGACCAAGGGCGGCTATGCCAAGGAAATGAGCGAGGACTACAAGCGTAAGCAGGCCGAGAAGATCGCCGAGACCTTGCGCAAGACCGACATCGCCATCTCGACGGCGCTGATCCCCGGCCGTCCGGCCCCGGTGCTGATCACCGAGGACATGGTCAAGGACATGCGCCCCGGTTCGGTGATCGTCGATCTGGCGGTCGAGGCGGGCGGCAATTGTCCGCTGTCGGAGTTCGGCCGCGTGGTGGTCAAGCATGGGGTGACCCTGGTCGGCCACGCCAATGTGCCGGCGCGTCTGGCTGCCGACACCAGCCTGCTGTTCGCCAAGAACATCCTCAACTTCCTCTCGCTGTCCTACGACAAGGAGAGCAAGGGGCTGACCATCAATTGGGATGACGAGATCATCAAAGGCACCGCGCTGACCCGCGACGGCCAAGTGATCCATCCGGCGCTGGCCGGGTAGGGGTTCAAACTCGACCGTCATGCGCGGGCTTGTCCCGCGTATCCGCGCCGTCCCACCGGCACTGTGCCAGACGGAGGGGCGTGGATGGCCGGAACAAGTCCGGCCATGACGGTAGACAGATGAGATCGGGACAGACCCTATGGAAGGGGGAACCATGGACCAAAGCACTCTTGAAGGCGCCAACCGGCTGGCCGCGCAGGCGGGCGATCTGGCGCAGAACGCCCAGCTGCACGCCGCCCAACTGGCCCAGCTGGCGGCGCAGACTCCGGCGGCGCATGGCAGTTTCGTCTCGTTCCTGACGGTGTTCGTGCTGGCCTGCTTCGTCGGCTATTACGTGGTGTGGCGGGTGACGCCGGCGCTGCATTCGCCGCTGATGGCGGTGACCAACGCGATTTCCTCGGTGATCATCGTCGGCGCTTTGCTGGCGGCGGGCCCGATGGGGTTCTCGTTGTCCAAGGTGCTCGGCTTCCTCGCCGTGATCCTGGCCTCGGTGAACATCTTCGGCGGGTTCATCGTCACCCAGCGGATGCTGGCGATGTTCAAGAAGAAGCAGAAATAAGGGGACACCGCTGTGACCGAGAACTTGACGGCCTTCGCCTATCTGATCGCGTCGATCTGCTTCATCATGGCCCTGCGCGGCCTGTCGTCGCCGGAGACCTCGCGCCAAGGCAATAATTTCGGCATCGCCGGGATGGCCATCGCCATCGTCACCACCCTGCTGACCCCCGGCGTGGTCAGCTATTGGATGATCGTGTTGGGCATCCTGATCGGCGGCTCGGTCGGCACCGTGCTGGCCAAGCGCATCCAGATGACGGCGCTGCCGCAACTGGTCGCCGGCTTCCACAGCCTGGTCGGCCTGGCCGCGGTCTGCGTCGCCGGGGCGGCGTTTTCCAACCCGGAAGCCTATAACATCGGCGTGCCCGGCCATATCCATGGCGGCTCGCTGGTCGAGATGAGCCTGGGTCTGCTGATCGGCGCCATCACCTTCACCGGCTCGCTGGTCGCCTTCGCCAAGCTGCAAGGGCTGGTCTCGGGCAAGCCGCTGCAATTCCCGCTGCAGCACCAACTCAACGCCGCCCTTGGCGTGCTGCTGGTGCTGCTGGTGGTGTCGTTCGTCGGCTCGGAATCGAGCGTCGTGTTCATCCTCATTACCCTGGTGGCGCTGGCCTTGGGCTTCCTGCTGATCCTGCCGATCGGCGGCGCCGACATGCCGGTGGTGGTGTCGATGCTCAACAGCTATTCCGGCTGGGCGGCGGCGGGCATCGGTTTCACCTTGCAAAACCCGCTGCTGATCGTCGTCGGCGCGCTGGTCGGCTCGTCGGGCGCGATCCTGTCCTACATCATGTGCAAGGGCATGAACCGCTCGATCATCAACGTCATCCTGGGCGGCTTCGGCGGCGGCGGTGGCGCTGCGGCGGCGGGCGGAGCGGCGGAGGCGCAGGATCGCGGCGTCAAATCGGGCAGCCCCGAGGACGCGGCGTTCATCCTCAAGAACGCCTCCAAGGTGGTCATCGTCCCCGGCTACGGCATGGCGGTGGCCCAGGCCCAGCATGCGGTGCGCGAAATGGCCGATTTGCTGAAGAAGGAAGGCGTCGATGTCCGCTACGCCATCCACCCGGTGGCGGGGCGCATGCCCGGCCATATGAACGTGCTGCTGGCCGAGGCCAACGTCCCCTATGACGAGGTCTTCGAGCTGGAAGAGATCAACCACGAGTTCGGCACCGCCGACGTCGCCTACGTCATCGGCGCCAACGACGTGACCAACCCGGCGGCCAAATCCGACCCGGCCAGCCCGATCTTCGGCATGCCGATCCTGGACGTGGAAAAGGCCAAGACGGTGCTGTTCATCAAACGCTCGATGGCGTCGGGCTATGCCGGGGTGGAGAACGAATTGTTCTTCCGCGACAACACCATGATGCTGTTCGGCGACGCCAAGAAGGTCACCGAGGCGATCGTGGGGGAGTTGGGGTGAGGCTGATTATGCCCCTGCGCCGTCGTGCCCGGCCATGTGCCGGGCATCCACGCGGCAAGGGCGGAACCCGTTGTTTTCGTGGGCTGATTCGCTGAGCGGCGTGGGTGGCCGGGACGCGCCCGGCCACGACGAGACGGTGGAATGAAATGAAAAAGGGCGGGCTGAAAGGTCCGCCCTTTTTTGTTACTTTGTAAATTGACGAAATAGAACTCCCTTTACCCCTGCTGCTTTGCAGGCGTCCTTCATGGCTTGATCGCAGTAGACCGCGCCGGCCATTTCTGCGATTCGGAATAAGTGAGCCCCTCCGATGACATCTTGTTTTAGTTGCAATTTTGTAAGATTATACACTCCATAAGCGGGCAGCCCGTTTACACCCTGCCGAACTAATAAGAATTCCGAAGCGTCCTGATCGACCGCGCCGACGAAAGCGCGTGTCACGGTACACAGCCAGGTTTCCCGTCCCGGTTCTCCCGAGGGAAGAACCGTCTCGCAGGGCCGGAAATCGCAGGCCGCCGGATCAACCGCTTCCAGCACCGCCTTCATGGCGGCGGAGACCACCCAAACGCCGCTTTCATTTTCCAGATCACGCGGTGGGCGTCCTAACTTCTTGTCGAACAACAGGCGCGGCGTTTCCACGAAATCCCGAAACAGCCAAGGTCCCCGGGGCAGTTGAAGATAACCATCCGGCCATATGCACAGCGTCAGGCCATGACCGTTTCCCTTCAAGGTCTTCCGGTTCAGAATTTCTAACCAAGGCGCTCCGCCGCGAATGTAATCAGCGTCTATCATGTAGTAAGCAGGATTTGCCGATTGTTTCTTCTTC
>DATGZW010000376.1:0-4852 GCA_035297005.1 Patescibacteria group bacterium | reverse complement strand
TGTTCCATGATGTGTTGGGCTCGACGGGTATCGACGACTCCCACCAACGGCATCATCACCACATCTTTCCAAATGCGGAGAGCCGGAGTCGATATTTCAAGCATCGCCTGGCTTTGATGGGTGATGACCTCTTCGCGCGCGACGACAAAAGCTTCAAATGTCAGGACGGCCAGTTGGTCCATGATATCGTCGATGACGGTTGTCTCAGCACGCCAGCGCTCGGGTATCCCGCCATATTCGGTTGCCAGAACGGGGGCGCTCGCAGTTTTTAGCGACATCACAAAACGGGCGGTCGCGCTGGGGGAATATCCCTCGCGGGCACGCGCCGCGCTGACGTCAACCATATAGTGCACCAGATCGGCGAACGCCGGATCCTGGATCATGGGTTGCGCTGCACGCTGAAGTCCGGCAATCAGCCGATCGAGGATCACGCCCATGCCCACCGCATCGGCACCGGACGGACGGGCCGGCAGTTTTTGTTCCTCCCGATTGCCCAATACGATGTCCATCCAGACCTTCAGAAGATCCTCGCGGCTCTCTTCGATCAACTGTGCCAGGCTTCTCATGGAATTTCCCTAACTGCGAATTCTGGTCCGCTCCTGCGGATACAGAGCGGTTAGACTGAAAACTGGTCCGGTCGAACTTCGTCAGGCGGTGTGCGGAGTGATCGCCGACAAAGCCTGCAGGACCGCAGCAACAAGTTCGTCTTTATCGATGGGCTTCATCAGCAATTGGGTCGCCCCCGCGTCGCGAGCGCGCTCCAGGGACTCCTCCTGGCCTTTTTGCGGCGCCCCGCCGGTCATGGCGACGACGGCGATACCGGGCCATTTTCGTTTGAGGATATCAAGAAATTGCAATCCATCCATTCCAGACATCCAAATATCGGTAACAACCGTATCGACATAATGGATATCAAGCAACGATAAAGCCTCGACGCCGTCTGCGGCTTCTATTGATGTAAATCCAGCGCGTGCGAGAATTTTCTTTATCACCAACCGCACGGTAGGAACATCATCGACGATCAGAACGCATTTCATCTTGACCTCAAAACAGTTCGACCTTTGGCCCGACCGCTTCCTTGAGATCGAGACCGGAGGCAACATGGTGGTCGTCACGCTGGCTGGTCATGACGCAATCGCCGAGCGCTTGGTTGAACATCTGCTTGAATTCCCCGACCCGATCCAACGAGCGGCGGTCGCCCAACTGGCGGGCCAGTTCAATCATGTGCTCGTCCACGACCAGCGACAGCTTGGCCAGAAAGGCGATTTGCTGGCGGGTGACGTCCTGGAATTGCAGTTTGCCGAGCATCTCGACGACCGGGGCGCTGATGGACTGGGTCATCCGTTGCAGGGAGTCGTGAGCCGGCAATGGCACCTCAGCCTCCAGAGAAGCGACGACCAGGGCCACCTGTGCGTCCATCTCACGCAGCCCGGACAGGATCACCTGGGCGGCGTCATCCGTCGTTTCAGTAATTCGTTTGCCCTGATCGCGCAGAAGACGGGTAAAGGCGCGGTACTGCGCCAGCTCGTCGGCAATGCGGAACATCAAGCGGTGGATCCGCGCGGGAAGCGCGCCCCACCTGCGGCCAAACTTGTACCCCAGCAGCAGCGATACCGAGGCGGCCAATCCAGCCGCAGCCGGCGCCCCCATCGGATGAAACCGGCTCCCAACCCAGACACCGGCCGTCGCCACGCAGGCAGCCAGCGTCGCGGCCGCGACCAAGGGAATGGTCGGGCTTACGTCACGCTCCGCCGACCGAACCGGCACCACAGCCGCGCTGGGCTCGGAGGTCGTCATCCGTTGGGCAGTATCTGTTTGACGACCCGCGTCAAATCTTCCGGTTTGACCGGCTTGACCAGCCATCCGGTGGCCTTGGCGGCGCGCGCTTCGTCCCGCTTCGACTGCTGGGATTCGGTAGTGACCACCAGAATGGGCACGAACTGCAATCCCGGCATCGTACGCACTTTCTTGATCAACTCGATGCCGTTCATCGCGCCCATGTGAATGTCGGTGATGATCAATCCCGGCTTGAGGCCACCCTGCAGCTTACTCACCGCCTCCTCGCCGCTCGCCGCCTTGGCGACGGCGAAGCCGGCTTTGGCAAGGATGGTTTCCATGCTCATCAGGATGGTGGCGGAGTCGTCCACGATAAAAATGGTAGTCGCCATTACGAAACCTTCTTCTTCTGGAATTGCGGTTCCGGAGCCGCCCTGCCATCCCGCCGCCAGCCCCAAAGCTGAGCCAGTTCATCGGCAAGCAGGAAATAATCCAGGGCTCCGTGGCTGCGCGGAGCGGAGATGCGAATAGGCTGGCGGGCGGCGAAAGCTTCCGCCAGTTTGGTATCGACGCGAATGCCACGCATGACCCGCTCGGCGCCGAACTGGCGGGCGATGTCGGAGACGACGCTCTGGTGGTGGTTCAGCCGCGCGTTGTACATGATCGGCACCAGACCAATCAGCTTTAGGTTGGGGTTCGATGTGGTGGAGATCCGGTAAAACAGCCGCGATAACTGCTTCACCCCTTCCGCCGACAGGGCGTGGGGCAACATGGGGATCAACACGCCGTCGGCGGCGCTCATGGCGTTGACCAGCACTTGGTCGAGCGCCGGTGGGGTGTCGAGAATGATGATGTCGTAACGCGCGGCGATATCGGGCTGGCGCAACTGGGCCGCCAACCGCCCCGGATCCTTTGGCCCGTCGGTTCCTTCGAACAGAAAGTCGGCCGGAGCACACCACAGGTTGGCCCAGGCGCACGGCACGATGGCGCCACGAATGTCGAAGCCGTCGTCGCGGAAGATGTCATGCGCGGTGGCAGCACCTTTGAGCGGCGTGATGCCCAGGCCGAAACCGGCATGGCCTTGGGTGTCCAGATCCACCACCAGCACCCGCCAGCCGCGGTTGGCCCATTCGGCGGCAAGGTTGACCGCAGTGGTGGTTTTGCCGCTGCCACCCTTGCGATTGGAGACGGTAAGGACGAAGGGAGTGATCATTTTGCCCCCTTCACCAGCAGCGGCGCCAGCAGAGGCGTCAGCCAGTGCCGCAGGAAATCTTCCCCCGGCAGCGTCGCGACCTTCGGCCGCACGGCCATCAGCACCTGCAGGATGGCTGTATGCATGTGGGTGCAGGCCCGCAGATTGACGCGGGCTGCCGGATGAACCTGAAGAAATTCCAGCAGCGGCAGGGCTTCCTCGACGGCGCAGCCCTCCTCGAACACCACAGAGGTCTTGCTGAAGCGCAACGGCATGTCACAACACCTCTTTTAGATTGAGGACCAGCAGCACGCGACCATCACCCAGCAAGGCCGTGCCGGAATAGCCCCGTACCGCCGCTAGAATGCCATCCATCGGCTTCAGGATGATGTCCATGCCTTCGCGGAAATGATCCACGACCAGCCCGACGAGGTTGCCGGCGACGCGCACCACCAGCACTGCGTCCTCTTCATCGCCGTCACCGAACCACATCGGCGCGGCGACCCCCAAAAGGCGGTCGAGACGCATCAAGGGAACGACGGTATCGCGCAGCACAAAGGCTTCGGCATTCTTGATCCGCCGCACCGCTTCGCGGCGGACCCGCACAGTTTCAACAATGTGGTCCATGGGGATGCCGAACAACATGCCGCCGCCGGCTTCGACCATCATCACCCTTGTGACCGCCATGCTGAGCGGCAGCGACAGGCGGACGGTGGCGCCCTGGCCCGGCCGCGACATCACCTCGACGCGGCCGCCGGCCTTCTCGACGGCGGTGACCACCACGTCCATGCCGACACCGCGTCCGGATAGGTCGGAGACCTTTTCCGCCGTGGAAAAGCCGGGAAAGAACACCAGATTAACCGCCTCCTGGTCGGTCAGCCGGGCCGCCCGGTCGGCGTCGATGACGCCCTTGGCCAGCGCCGACGCCTTGATCTTTTCGGGATCGATGCCGCGGCCGTCGTCGGAGACCTCGATCACCACCAAATCACCGTCCTGGAACGCCTTGACCAAAATCGTCGCTTCCGGCGGCTTGCCGGCGGCCTCGCGCTCCTCGGGTTGCTCGATGCCGTGGTCGATGGCATTGCGGATGATGTGCAGCAGCGGATCGCCCAGCGCCTCGATGATATTTTTGTCGGCGGCGGTGTCCTCGCCTTCGATCACCAGCGCGATGTGCTTGCCCAGCTTGCGCGACACGTCGCGGACCAGGCGCGGAAAGCGCTCGAACACTTCCGACACCGGCAGCATGCGGACCGCCATGATCGAGCCCTGCATCTCCTGCGCCAAGCGGTCGATGACGGCGTAGATGTCCTTGATCTCGCGCGCCATCTGGCGCGAGCCGTGAACCTCCTCGGCCCGCTTGGCCAGGAACGGCAGGCTATTCTTCGACACCACCAGCTCGCCGATGAGGTTCATCAAGGTATCGACCTTGGCTTGCTCCACCTTCAAGATGCGGTTGGCCGGTTTTGCGTCATGGTCGGGCACGTCGTTGCGGCGGCGCTGGTAGCCATCAAGCGGTTCGGCGGCGGGTTGCGGCTCGGCGACACCCTCCTCCGCCACGGACTGAACCCGCCCCTCAAGCCAGATCTCCAGCAGGGCAGTCACCGGCCGTACGGACCCGTCCGTTCCAGCCGAGGTGATCGCCAGTGCCCAAAGGACAAGATCGGCGTAGCGCCCTTCGGCCTCCAGCAGATTGGCGACGGTGCGCTCGACGGAGGCTAGCCGCCCCATCACGTCGTCCGTCGCTTTGACCATCTCCAGCATCACCCGCTGGCCATCGAGGATGCGCGCGACCATGGCGGACGGAGGCGCCGCCATGGGCATGATCGCGACTGCTATTTCGGCTTGCGGCCTGGCGATAACGACAGCCGGCAGCGGATGGAGATC
>DATGZW010000375.1:0-4494 GCA_035297005.1 Patescibacteria group bacterium | reverse complement strand
CGCGCCCCGCCAAGGGCCGCACCATCGTGGTCGGAGCCGGCAAGGCCGCCGCCGCCATGGCCGCCGCCGTCGAAGCGCAGTGGGACGGCCCGCTGTCCGGCGTGGTCATCTGTCCCTATGGGCATGGCGTCGAGACGACCCGCATCCGCGTCGTCGAAGCCGGGCATCCTGTCCCCGATTCCGCCGGTTTCCGCGCCGCCACCGAGTTGCTGGCCTGCCTTGACGGCTTGACCGAGGACGATCTGGTGCTGGCCTTGATCTCCGGCGGCGGTTCGGCGTTGATGGCCTTGCCGGCCCCCGGCCTGTCGCTGGAGGACAAGCGTCTGGTCACCCAGGGCCTGCTGATGAGCGGCGCCCCGATCCATGAGATCAATTGCGTGCGCAAACACCTGTCGGCGATCAAGGGCGGACGGCTGGCCGCGGCGGCCTATCCGGCGCGGGTGCATGCGCTGATCGTCTCGGACGTGCCGGGCGACGATCTTCAGACCATCGCCTCCGGCCCCACCGTGGCCGATGCCAGCACCGCCGTTCAAGCGCTGGAGATTATTCGTCGGTATAGGCTGGAAATTCCCTTCGCGGTGATCCAATTCCTGCGCAAGAGTACATGGGAGACGCCCAAACCGGGCGATCCGCGCTTGGCCCGCAGCACCACCTCGATCATCACCCGCGCCGCCGACGCGCTGGTGGCCGCTGGCGACGCCGCCCGCGCTTTGGGGATTACGCCGGTGCTGCTGGGCGACGCCATCGAGGGCGAGGCGCGCGAAGTGGCCCGCGTCATGGCCGGCATGGCGTTGTCGTCGGCGCGCATCGGCCAACCCGCCACCGGGCCTTGCGTGCTGATATCGGGCGGCGAAACCACGGTGACGGTGCGTGGACGCGGGCGCGGCGGGCGCAACGGCGAATTCGCCCTGGCCCTGGCCATCGCGCTGGATGGGCGCCACGGGATTTCGGCGATCGCCTGCGACACCGACGGCATCGACGGGGGCAGCGAAGCGGCGGGGGCCATCATCCGTCCCGACACCCTGACCCGCGCCGCCGCGCTGGGGATCGACGCCCGCGCCTGCCTTGACAAGAACGATTCCTCGGGCGTATTCGGACCCTTGGGCGATCTGGTGGTCACCGGACCGACGCGCACGAATGTTAACGATTTCCGCGCCATCTACATCCCGTAGCGGCGCAATAAAAGAATAAGATGCGGAAAACACCGACAGGGGCCATCCTGCCCCGGTCATTCCGCCAGGACAGAGACGCTCCCATGAGAAGATCGCGTAAGGCCAAGATTATCGCCACCCTGGGTCCGGCCAGCTCCAGCCCCCAGGCCATCGAGGCGCTGTTCGTCGCCGGCGCCGACGTGTTCCGGCTGAACTTCAGCCATGGCAGCTATGCGGAACACCAGCAGCGCTACGACATCATCCGCGACATCGAACGTAAGATGCGCCGCCCGGTCGGCATTCTGGCCGATCTGCAAGGCCCCAAACTGCGCGTCGCCAATTTCGTCAATGACCGCGTTACCCTGCGTTCGGGCCAGCAATTCCGCCTCGACCTTGACCCCACCTTGGGCGACGACGTGCGCGTCAACCTGACGCATCCGGAAGTCTTCGCCGCGCTGAAGGCCGGCACCGAATTGCTGTTGGACGACGGACGCTTGCGCCTGCGCGTCGAGCGTCACAGCCACGACTTCGCCGAGACCGTGGTCATCGTCGGCGGCGAGTTGTCCAACCACAAGGGCGTCAACGTCCCCAATGTGGTGCTGCCGATTTCGCCGCTGACCGAAAAGGACAAGGCCGACCTCGCTTTCGCCCTCGATATGGGGGCCGATTGGGTGGCGCTGTCCTTCGTCCAGCGCCCCGAGGACGTCGCCGAGATCAAGCGCATGGTCGGTGGCCGCGCCCTGATCATGAGCAAGCTGGAGAAGCCCTCGGCCATCGATTATCTGGAAGAGATCATCGAGTTGTCCGACGGCATCATGGTGGCGCGCGGCGATTTGGGCGTCGAATGTCCGCCCGAAAGCGTGCCGATCCTGCAAAAGCGCATCGTCCGTTCGGCCCGCAAGGCCGGCAAGCCGGTGGTGGTGGCGACGCAGATGCTCGACAGCATGATCCATTCGCCAACCCCCACCCGCGCCGAGGCGTCCGACGTCGCCACCGCCGTTTATGACGGCGCCGACGCGGTGATGCTGTCGGCGGAAACCGCCGCCGGTGAATACCCCATCGATGCCGTGACCATGATGGACCGCATCATCGAGCGGGTCGAAACCGACGAGCAGTACAAGATCATCCTCGACGCCTCGCGCCCGCCGCCGACCGGCACTACCCGCGACGCCATCAGCGCCGCCGCCCGTCAGGTGGCGCATACGCTGTCTGTCGCCGCCGTGGTGACCTTCACCTCGTCGGGTTCGACCACGTTGCGCGCCGCCCGCGAACGCCCGGACGTGCCTGTGCTATGCCTGACCACCGATGTCACGGTGGCGCGGCAGATGGCCATGGTGTGGGGCGTTCATAGCGTCGTCGCGCCCGAAGTCCACAGCTTTGCCGAAATGGTCGCGGTGGCTTTGCGGGTGTCGCACGAACAGGGCTTCGCCCATTGGAAGGATCAAGTCGTGATCACTGCCGGCGTGCCCTTCGGCACCCCCGGCACCACCAATATCCTGCGCGTGGCGGTGGTCGAGGAGCCTTAGGCTTCAATCTTGTCGTGGCCGGGATCGTCCCGGCCACGACATTGCATCCCTAAAAACTATTCAACCGCAAGTTGCGCTTCGCGAACGACGCGTTCGTGGCCGTCGGCGGCGCATTTGATGCGGTACTGATTTTCGCCGCCATCGCCGGGCAGCAGGCTGACCACGCAATAGCTACCCTTGCGCGTCGCCGGCTCGAAGATGCTGGGCGAGAAAAACAGGGATTGTCCGACCGTGAATTTATGGCTCGCCATCGGATGGGCATTTTCACGACGTGTCGCCGCGCCAGGCCGTTTGAACGGGATCGCGCTGCTGTACAAATCGGAGGGCTTGTCTTTTGACATCGCAGGTATGCTCCTTCCCCTAAACCACTCTCGGCTTCTTTTTCACCGGCAGCGGCTCGGAAAAGTCGGACACCGGAGCTGTCGGGGCTTTCTTGGCGGCCTTCGGCTTCTTTGCCTCGCGCCCGCTGTTCTTCTGACCTTTTGCCATGACGACTCTCCTGATTGAGCAAGCTTCAGCACGAAGACGTGCAACATCAACCGCGCATGTGGCATGCGCAGTTATCAAATTCGTCGTGAGGAAGGCTGAAACGTCGTTCCAGATGGGGAAAAATGGCCCAGACAGGCGCAGAAAAATCTGATGGCATATATATGGTGACAATTGTCACCGATTACAAGGATTTCGGAAATAATTGTGACGGAGGCCAAATTACTGGCGCGTTTATTGGCCCGTCTGGACCTGACTTTTTGGCGCAAACGACATAGCAAAAAAGAACGATTCCAAGAAAACGAAAAGCTGCGTGTAATTCTCGCCAGATCGGCGCCAAGGCCTTATGATGCCCCGCATAAGAGAACGAGGGAGCTGCCTCCATGGCAAATACGCATCATCTCTTCCAGCCGCTGGTCATGCGCGGTCTGACATTGGCGAACCGCGTGGCGGTGGCGCCAATGTGTCAATACAGCGCTATAGATGGCGTGGCCCAAGACCGGCACCTACAACATTACGGCTCATTGGTCGCCTCCGGCCCCGGTCTGGTGGTGATCGAGGCGACTGCGGTGTCGCCCGAAGGGCGCATTTCAGCCGGCGATCTAGGGCTTTATTCCGATAAATGCGAAGCCGGGATGGCTCGCTTGGTATCGACCATCAAAAGCTTCGGCGCGTCCAAGGTTGCGGCGCAAATCGGTCATGCCGGGCGCAAGGCGTCGTCGCAACGCCCCTGGCAGGGCGGCGGTCCGTTATCCGACGCCGAGGGTGGCTGGCCGACTGTCTCGGCTTCGGCGCTGCCTTTTGCCGCCGACTGGCCGGTGCCCAGCGAGGTGGGAGCCTATGACCTCGACCGCCTGCGCCACGCCTTCGCCGATGCCGCCGAACGCGCCGACCGCGCCGGACTCGACGTGGTCGAAATCCATTCGGCGCATGGCTATTTGCTGCACCAGTTCCTGTCGCCGCTGACCAACCAGCGCAAGGATGTTTATGGCGGCAAGCTGGATAACCGCCTGCGCTTCCCGCTGGAAGTGGTCCGCGCCATGCGCCGCGCCTGGCCGAACCACAAGCCGATGGGCATCCGCATTAGCGCCACCGACTGGGTCGATGGCGGCTTCAACCCCGACGAAGCGGTCGCCTATCTGGCCAAGGTCAAGGCCGAGGGTATCGATTACGTCTGCGTCTCGTCCGGCGGTTTGGTGCCCGACGCGAAAATTCCCGTCGGTCCTGGCTATCAGGTGGCCCTGGCTGAACGCATCCGCCGTGACACCGGGTTGTTGACCCGTGCCGTCGGCATGATCGTCGATCCGCACCAGGCCGAAGACATCCTGGCT
>DATGZW010000374.1:0-3394 GCA_035297005.1 Patescibacteria group bacterium | reverse complement strand
AACGGCGGTTCGGGAACATCGCCGCCACGCGACACCGACAACGCCACCACAATCGCCGAGGCCACGACAAAAGCCAGGATCGCCCGCCACCGTACCACCATCGTCCCTCTGTCCTCGCCATTGGCCCTGACGAATCCGCCGGGTTCGCACCGGTCATACCCGATAACGCCACGGATTTCCCCATTAAAGCGCAGGAATGAAGAGTTGGTCGAGTTGTGGGGCATTCTGGCGTTGTGGGGGCATCGCAAAGTGCTATGCTGATTGAATATGCTAACGAATTCGGCGTAACCTTAGTCCGCGAACGGATCATGAGGAAGCCAGGAACAGTCGATGGCAATGGGGAAAGCACGACTAAAGCCAGAAATTCCGCGAACCGCTTTCGCCGTGCGGATGGCGCTGGTCGTTCTTCTGGTCAACCTCTTCGTCATGGCCTTGAGCGGACTGTCTCTTTACCAAAGCTATGGGCAGTACCAAGGCCGCGCCACGGTGTTCGCCGTCGATCTGGCGCGGCTGCTGGAACAGAACATCAACGACGCCATCGACAAGGTTGATCTTCAGTTGTTGTCGGTTGCCGACGAAGTGAGCCGTCAACGCTCCTCCGGCAAGACCGACGCCACAGCGATCAATGCCTTCGTCGACCGGCAGCGGATCCGCGTGCCCGACATGGATACCCTGCGCACCACCGATGCGGATGGAAACATCAATCCCAGCTCAGGTGTCGCTCCCCATCAGGTCAACATCTCCGGTCGAGACTATTTCGATTTGCTGCGCGACAATCCCCAAGCTGGCCTCGCCATCTCCAAGCCGGTGCTCGGTTATATCAGCGGGAAATGGGTGGTCATCTTCGCGCGGCGCATCCTTCAACCCAATGGCGGCTTCGGTGGGGTCGCCTATGCCTCGGTAACGTTGCAACGCTTTGCCGATATGTTCTCGACCGTCGATATCGGTGCGCACGGCGTCATCAGTCTGCGCGACAGCACGTTCAACAACATCCTGCGCTATCCCGAAGTGCCGGGCGCCGGTAACGCGGTCGGGCAAAAGGCAGTGTCGCCGCAATTCCGCGCCAATGCCCAGGCCACCCCCCGAGGCGGCTCGTATATCGCCCAGGCCGGCGCCGACAGTGTCGAGCGGATGTTCGCCTTCCGCCAGATCTCCGACCGTCCGCTTTACGTGGTCGTCGGTCTGTCCACCCAGGATTATCTAGGAGAATGGCACGAAGACGTCATCAAGATGGCGTCCCTGACGGTGCTATTCGCCGCCTTGACCATTCTGTCGGCGTGGCTGACCGTACGCGCCTGGCACAATCGGGAACTGGCGCGGCACGAGTCCGAGGTCGCCAACGCGCGGCTGACGGCAATTTTGCAGAACACCCCGATTGGCTTGGCCATCGTCAATCCCGACCGCGTCATCGAGCGCGCCAACATGGCGATTTCCGAGATATTCCAAGTCGGTAAAGATAGCCTGATCGGAAATTCGACCGAATCCTTCTATGGCTCGCGCGAACAGTTCCTCAGTTTGGGCACACGCGCTCAAGCCGCCCTGCTGGCCGGACAAACCTTTCACGACGAATTGCTGATGCGGCGGCATAACGGCAGCGAGTTCTGGTTGCGCCTGAGCGGCCGGCTGGTCGAGCCGACGGCGCCCGAACTCGGCGTTGCCTGGGTGCTTGAGGATATCAGCGAGCGCAAACGTGGCGAGACCGCCTTGCGGCAGCAGGAAGAACGTATGCGGCTGCTGGTAGAGACCACCGCCGACTGGATCTGGGAAATGGACGAGCGGTGCATCTACACCTACTCCAGCCCGCAGGTGAAACAACTGCTCGGCTACGAGCCCGAGGAGATCGTCGGCCAGTCCCCCTATGACCTGATGCCGCCGGAGGAAGCCTGCCGCGTTTCGGGCATTCTACAAACGGCGCTGACCGCCCGAACGCCGTTGTCGTTGGTAGAGAACACCCATCTGCATCGCGACGGCCATCTGGTGGTGCTGGAATCCAGCGGTATTCCGGTATTCGACGAGGCCGGCGCGTTCAAAGGCTATCGCGGTATCGACCGCGACATCACCGCCCGCGTCTCGGTCGAACAGGCCCTGGTCGCCAAATCCAACGAACTGATCCGCTCCAACGCCGAGTTGGAACAATTCGCCTATGTCGCTTCGCATGATCTGCGCGAGCCGTTGCGCATGATCAGTTCCTACGTCACCTTGCTGGAGCGGCGCTACCGCGACAAGCTCGACAGCGACGCGCACGAATTCATCGCCTTCGCCAAGGACGGCGCCGAGCGCATGGATCGCCTGATTCTCGACCTATTGGAATATTCTCGGATCGGCCGTCTGGTGCGTCCGATGGAGACCGTACATCTGGGCGAGGCGATCCACCAAGCGATCGGCAATCTGGCCGTCAGCATCGCCGACACCAATGCCCGCGTGACCCTGGCCGACCCGCTTCCAGATGTGGTCGGCGACCCGGTCGAACTGATGCGGCTGTTTCAGAACTTGATCGGCAACGCCATCAAGTACCACCGCGCCGCCCACCCGCCGGAAATTGCGGTGAGCGCCCAGCGCTACGGCAATGAATGGCATATCGCCGTCGCCGATAACGGCATCGGCATCGCCGCCAGCGATTTCGACCGCATCTTCGGCATCTTCCAGCGCCTGCATGCGCGCGGCGAGTATGAGGGCACCGGCATCGGTCTGGCCATCTGTCGCAAGATCGTACAGCGGCATGGTGGTCGCATTTGGGTGCTGTCCGAACCCGATCAGGGCAGCACCTTCATGGTCGCACTGCCGGTCATTCCGGCTACCCTGGACGGCGACCACGATCAGGGGGCAGCGCCAACCGCCATCGCATCTTCGCGCCGAAAGGCGTCGACAGCCTCCTGAAGTTCGGGAATGGCGGCGGCGATCTCCGCCAGCAGCAGCGTGGTATCGGCGCTACGCCCCTCCAGAATGGCGACCTCTCCCTGCGTCGCCAAAGCCGCCAAGCGGCTGGCTCCGACATTCGCCGCCGCGCCGCGCAGGGCGTGCATCTGCCGCGCCGCCGCGTCGGATTGCCCCAAACCCAACTCACGACGCAGATCGGCAAGGATATCCGCCGTGGATTTTCCCATGCGGGCCAGTACCGAGCCTAACAGCTCGCGGTCTCCGCCCATGCGCTGCAAAGCCTCGGCCGCGTCGAGCGGCGGCAGGCTCAGCGGCAGCCACCCCGCCGGACGCACGGCAGCGTCGGCTACCGCATGACGGCGAATGACCCGTACCATCTCATCGACGTCGAACGGCTTGGCGATAAAATCGCACATGCCGCTTTGCGAACACCGCTCGCGCTCGCGCCGCAGGGCTCCAGCAGTCAGGGCGACAATCGGTAAATCGCGTAAGCCCAGCTCGTCACGAATGACCGTGG
>DATGZW010000373.1:0-3142 GCA_035297005.1 Patescibacteria group bacterium | reverse complement strand
CGATTCGGAAGGCCCGCAGCATACCGTCTTCGTCCGCTCGTTCGCCTTGGGCAAGTATGACGTGACGGTCGGCGAGTTCGCCAATTTCGTCCGCGAATCTGGCTACGAGCCGGGCGCTTGCAACTGGCCGCCGGATTCCTATTGGCGTTCGCCGGGGATCGCGCAGTCGGATCGCCAGCCGGTGATCTGCGTCAACTGGCACGACGCCCAAGCCTATGTGGGCTGGCTGAACGACAAGGTGCGCGGGCGTGGTAAGCCGGCGCGTCAGGATGACGGCCCCTATCGCCTGCCCAGCGAAGCGGAATGGGAATATGCGGCGCGGGCGGGAACGACGACGGCGCGCTGGTGGGGCGACGCCATCGGCTCCGGTCATGCCAATTGCAACGGCTGCGGCAGTGCCTGGGACAACCGCCAAATTGCTCCAGTGGGCAGTCTACCCGCCAATCCGTTCGGTCTGTATGACATGCTGGGCAATATCTGGCAGTGGACCAGCGACTGCTGGAACGAAAGCTATACCGGCGCGCCGGGGGACGGCGGTAGCTGGAATGCGGGGGATTGTGACCGCCGCGTTCTGCGCGGCGGCTCGTGGAGCAACCTGCCGAAGATCATCCGCTCGGCGGCCCGCAGTAGCGGCGACGCCGAGGATCGCGGGTTCGACTACGCCAGTTACACCGGCTTCCGCGTCGCCCGCAGCTTGCCGTAAGCGCCGCTCAGCGCAGCGCTTCCCGTGGGTTGAGGTACAGCACCATGTCGCCTGTGATCGCCGACCAACCCTCGGGCAGGGTGAACGGCGCGGCCACTTGCACGGCGCGGCGGGCGCTGTCGGCCAAGGGGCGGTAGGCGGGATTGCCGCTGTAGCGCGGGTCATCGACGACATCGACGCGCCGTACCGCGCCATCGTGATCCAGCCGTACATGGAGCGTCACCACGATATCGGCGGAGCCCAGCGCGGCGACGTCGAATTCCCAATGGCGTTCGATCTGGGCGCGGATGACGTCCTTGCCGCCCAATTGCCCGCCGGCCTCGCCGCCGCCGCCGAGGCGGTGGTCGGAGGTTCCGGCACCGCTACGCGACGGCGCGTTGGAGCGGGCGGCGCGTTGCTGTTCGGCCTCTATGGCCTTGAGTTGGGCCGTGAAATCGTCGGCGGGTGGAGGTGGTTCCTTGTGCGGCCTGGGCTCGGCGCGATGCTTTGGCTGCGGCTTGGCAAGCTGTGTCGGCGGGGCAGGCTTGGATTTGGCGGTTGCCTGAGTGGTGGCGGGCGGCGTTTCATCCTGTGGCGCTTTGGCCGTCTGTTCGCCCGGCGAGCCAGCGACCAGCGCATCACCGCTTTGCACCAATTCCACCGGCACCACCTGTTCAAGCTCGGGCTGCGGGCGTCTTAATTGCGGGATGCCGAAATAAATCAATGCAGCCATCATAATATGCATGGCGAGCGAACAGGCCGCCCCCCAGCCATGCCACCGCCGATGCCAGGCGGCATGCGGCGGAGGAGGCGGGACATCCCCGTCTCTGGGGCCGTTCGCCGGATTTTTTGCTGTCGCCGTCACCTGCGGCTATCCCGCACTGGACAGCCGTATCCGTCACCCGTTAAATCTGACGGGCGAAACATCTTGTTACACATTATGCCACGTTCGTTCATTCCGTTGAAACGTGCGCCTGTTACCCTAGATATTGTAGTATATTTGCCGAGATGGACCAATGCGGCCATCCCGCCGATGAAAAAGGAGTTCCAATTATGTCACGTAAACTCGCTGTCGGCGTCGTCGCCGCTGCCATGTTGGTGACGGCGCCTCTTTCGTCGGCCTTCGCCGATGGGGGGCGGCATGGCGACATCGGTCTGGGCCTGCTGGGAGCAGCCGTGGTTGGCGCCGTGGTTGGTACCGCTTTGTCCGCGCCGGCGGCTCCTCCGCCTTCCGTGGTGGTGGTTCAGCCGCAGCCGGTGTATGCGGCGCCGCCGCAAGTCATCTATGCGCAGCCGCAGCCCGTCTATGCCGCGCCGCCGGCCTATTACGCCGCGCCTCCGGCTTATTATGCTGCGCCGCCAGCCTATTATGCCGCGCCGCCAGCTTACTACTACCGGCGCTATTAGCGAGAAAAGGGCGATCCTCGGATCGCCCTTTTCTCTATCCGGGGCTGTCGTTACTGACCCGGAGGCTGCATCGGCATCGGCGCGGGGGCCATGCCTGGCGGCGGCGCGGCAGGAGCCCCCTGCACCAGTTGCCAACCCGTCGCGCAGGCCTGGACGGTCGGATAGTAGCCGGGAGGGTTGGGGCAATAATAATAATAACCCGGCGGCACCTGAGGCGGCGGTGCGGCAACGATCACCGGCGGCTGGGGGTATGGGTACATCGGCGCCGGATAATAATACCAGGCGCCCTCGATCACCCACCACCAGCCATCGCGTCCACCGCGCCAAGCGTGGACCCAGCGGCCTTCCCGCCAATGGTCGAGGTAATAGTGATGTTCATGGAAGCCGTCATGCCCATGCTCCTCATGCCAGCGTTCCTGGGCTAAGCTTGGCTGAGAGGCCAGCAGGCTTACGGCGAGCGTGGCGAATATCGTCGATGCAATCTTATTCATCGTGATCCGTTCCCATTGGAATGCCTGCACCTTCACAGTTTTTGCCAGCCAATTGCGGCAAAAATCGGTATCGGAAATCTCCGCCTTGCCAGCCTGCTGGACTCCAGCGGCATGAGAAGCGATCCCGCAAGACTATATAGCCAGGGGGAACCGTTTCCACCAGACGCTCCTCCCCCTTTGGCGCGGCCAGATGGCGTGGCTTGCGTTAGGATGGAGTAATCGCCTGTTACACGCCCATTGTTGACGAAGCAGGCATCGAAGATATTAACTGCCCACGCCAGCCGGTTGCTGCCCTCGCCGGAACCTACAAGTCTACTAGAATTATGGGTTATTATGTGGGGCGTCGGCGAATACGGGCGCGGTTCGCAGGGCAAATACGGAAGTAGTCGCATGGTCAAGACACGTTGGATTTTGTTCGTGGTGCTGTTGGCCGCCGTCGGCGGTGGTTGGTGGACCTTGCGCAACACACCTGCTTCCACCGGCGCAGCCGCGACCAGACAGCAGCCGGCGGTTCCGGTCGGTACCGCTGTCGCCAGCCGCCGCGACGTGCCGATCGTCCTTG
>DATGZW010000372.1:0-2553 GCA_035297005.1 Patescibacteria group bacterium | reverse complement strand
TTTGGGGCGCATGTCGGGAACTCCAAGCTCCGTCAGCCACCAGGGCATTGCCGATCTTGAGGTCGCCCAGTTTCTACAGGTACTTCAAGACGGCGACCAGGAAGACACTGAATGTCCGACCATCGCATCGAACACGTACTCTCGATAAGAGCTGCAGGCCGATGACCAAGCGCCGATGTCGCGTAATCGACATCGGTTGCGCCTCCCTGACCGGCACAACGCCGCCACCCAGGACAATCGGGTGAACGAATTATGCGGTGATGAGGCTTGCCAGGAACTCATCATCCCATGCGGCGCTTTTGCGCCGCGAGCGGAGGGATTCTTTACCCGGACGGCCTTCGGATCAGGTTGAGAGCCATATGCTTGACGGTGATGACGTTGGCGGGCGCGTGATCGGTTCGGACACGGCATTCGTCGTTTCGGAACATCATGTCCATGACCCAGTGAAGGCTGTTCTCGGCCGCCCAAGGCATACAGCCTTACGGAAAGATGCCTAGGTTATGTTGATATTCTCTTATTAATAGAATATCCTACGCCAGCCATCCCGGCCGCGCAAAAAGGAACCCCCCTTGCGTATTCTCGTCTATGGCATGCAATCGAGCGGCGCCACCGCCTTCACCTTGTTTCTGGCGCAGCGGTCGGATTGTCTGGCTCTGGTTGACGTGCTCAACAACTATGCGGCGCCCAGGATCGACACCCCGATGGACATGGTGGCGAAGGTTACGATGACGACGGCCTATCCTCTGCCGGTGCATATCGAGCGGTTCCGCCCGGATCGGCTGGTGCTGTTGCTGCGCGATCCCCACGACAACTATCAAAGCCTCCGCAAGAAGAATTACCGCAATCACTCCGGCTTGTTGGAGGAGAAGTTCCTGATTCTCGACCAAGTTTTCGCCGAACGCGCTCACTTCGACGAGGTCATCCACTACGAAGATTTCGTCGCCCGAGATCCTGCCGTGCCTGCCGCCATGGAACGGTTGGGATGGCCGGTGGAGGAGGGATTCTACGACTATAAGCGCCGCCATGACGACCTCATGGGGGCGTTGTGGACCCATGTCCCCGATCTGCATGACCGTCTGGAGCTGAATTTTGGCAACGTCCAAGGCCACGCGGTGTCGGACAAATACCGCGACAAGCCCCGCGATCCCGAAGTCGAGGAACGATTGCAAATCCTGTGCCCGCGCCTTTTGGCCCATTACCGCTCTCGGCGATGATTGCGCAACGCCACTTGCGGGGGTAACGTCCTTCCATCATTGATGGATGGCGATTTTGTTCCATGTCGTGCAGAGGAAACTGTCTCGCTTCCGGCGCTTGGCGGCCCATGAGCGTCGATTGACCATCGAGGCCGCAGCCGCCCTCGCTTTGGCGCGGTTGACCTTTGGGCTTTTGCCCTTTCCAACGGCGTTGCGCCTGTTCGGCCTGTCCGTGACGGCGGCTGGCTGCGTTGAACAGGACGTCGCTGTGGCCAAGCTGGTGGGGCGAGCCGTGGAGCGGGCGGCGCGGCATGTGCCGTTCCGCGCGGTTTGCCTGCAACAGGCGATGGCGGCGGCGCTGATGTTGCGGCGACGGGGGCTGGCGGCGACGGTGTATCTGGGGACGATGCGGGACGGGGCAGGCGGGTTGGCGGCGCATGCCTGGAGTCTGTGCGGCGACGCGCCGGTGACGGGCGTCCGGCTGGCGACGGGGTATGTTCCAGTGGCCAAGTTCGCAGTGTGAGACACATTGGGGATTAAATGACCGTTGATTATTTGCTGTGCGGCTGGCGGGTGCGCAGCGGCTTGCCTTTGCCTGAGCTGTTGCCCTGGACCGGTCCCCAGGATGCGCCGCCCGACATCGTCATCGACGAGGCGCCCGTGCCCGAACGGCTGGACAACCCCGTCTCGCCCGGCAAGTACCTCATGGTCAACGCCGAGGGCGCGGCCCTGCTGCATATCGCCGGCCTGGTCCGCATCCTGGTGCAGGGCGGCTGCCGCATGACGGTGGAGCGGCTGCGGCCTGACGGTTCCGACCCCGTCTGGCGGCTGTTCCTGCTGGGGTCCGCCCTGGGGATCTTGTGCCTTCAGCGCGGGCTCTATCCGCTGCACGCCGCCAGCCTGCGAGTCGGCGGACGGGTTCTGGCCATCGCCGCTCGGTCGGGCGGCGGCAAATCGACTTTGGCCTTGGCGCTGACCCGGCGCGGCCACGGGCTTCTCTCGGACGATGTTGCCGTTCTCAAAATACAGCCGCAGGGAGTGGAGCTGCTGCCGGCGTTTCCCCGGCTGAAGCTGTGGCGCGACACCCTGAACGGCCTGGACATCGACGCGGCCAACCTGCCCCGCGTGCGCGATGGGTTGGAGAAATACGACCTGCGCCCCAGCACTGGCTTTGACCCTTCGCCCACTCGGCTGGACGCCATCCTGACCCTGGCCGAGGGCCCTGAGCTGGCTTTGCGGCGGACGGCGGCGACGGCGGCGATTCCGGCGGTGCACGCCCATGTGTCGCGGCCACGGGCAGCGGTTTACCTGGGGCGGCAGGCCTCGTTGTTCGCGCAGACGGCGATGATCGCGCGGTCGG
>DATGZW010000371.1:0-9330 GCA_035297005.1 Patescibacteria group bacterium | reverse complement strand
AGCTCCGAACGCATCACCGCGCAGGTGCGCGGCGCCGGCGAGTCGTTGCGCCGTCAGTCGCAGGAACTGTCCGACGCCACCGAGCACACCTCGGCGCAGTTGGAGAGCGTGTTCGAAATGCTGCGGCAGAAGTCGAACGACCTTGGCCTGACCGGCGAGAGGTTGTCGCATCATGCCGAAACCCTGGTGCAGACCTTTGGCCGTCAGTCCGACGATCTGGTCAAATCCTCCAAGGTGGCGGAAGCCCAGGCTTTGCAGCTCGACCAGCAGCGGTCCAATGTTTCGGTCGAGAAGTTCCTGCAAACGGCAGCCTATATCGTCGAGAAGCTGCAATCGCTGTCGGTGGATATCAGCCGCATCTTCCAGTCGGGCATCGACGACAAGACTTGGCGCGAGTTCCACGCCGGCGACCAGTCGGTGTTCCTGCGCAAGATCCTGAAAAACCTGGATCGCCACCAGATTGCCGCCATCCGCACCCGCTACGAGGAAGACAACCAGTTCCGCGATTACGTGAACCGCTATATCGCCGAGTTTGAAGTGTTGCTCAATCAGGCCCGCGCCGCCGACCGCGCCGATGTCCTGACCGGCGCCTTCACCAGCGCCGAAGTGGGTAAGCTGTATCTGGTCCTGGCTCGCTCGCTGGGTCGTTTGGAGTAGAGGCCAACTGCGACGTTGCCGCCAGTTGTTGGCTTCGGCTGAACAACTGGTGCAACGCATTCTCGTGGGCGACGGCGGGGGCCGTGTCGGGAAGCGTCTTCCAGCCGCCTTGGGCCATGCGGCAGGCCACATGGCGACCGCCCGCCGATGGTGCGCCGTCGATGGTGATGCTGTAGGACCGGCACCAACTGCCGTCATCGGCGCGGAAGATGCCCGCCGGCACCAGCAGCCCGTTCTGCCCGGTGGCGGGATCGATCCAGGGAACGCCGTCTCCGGCGGCGGCGTCCTCCAGGGCGGTCAAGCGGTCGCCGGGATCGATAGTGGGTGGTTGCGCCCGATGGGGAAGCGCCACCAGCACCGCCAGAGCAATCGTCGCCGCCACCGGCGCTAAAGCATTCCACTCGCCCAAAGCCATCTTGCCGCCCCGCTTTTGAGACTCCGCCACCCGTCAGCCTAGCGATCCTCCGACCGGCGCGTCCATTCACCTTGCGAGGTAGGGACCGCTGACGGAAGGTTGGGGTGCATCGCCCATTTGTATGGGAAACGCGCGCCCGTTTACGCCGCTCCGGTGCCGCGCAGGGCGCTATAGGCTTGCAGCGCGCGGCGCCGCGCGCTGCCGTGGTCGATGATGGGGTGCGGATAGCTGCGCCCCAGGCTTACCCCGGCGGCGCGCAACTGTTCGGGCGAGGCCTCCCACGGTCGGTGGATGAATTGGTCGGACAAGCCGGCCAACTCCGGCAGCCAGCGCCGCACATAGCGGCCGCGCGGGTCGAACTTCTCGCCCTGGACCACCGGATTGAAGATGCGGAAATAGGGGGCCGAGTCCAATCCGCAGCCGGCCACCCACTGCCAGCCGGCGGCATTGGCGGCGCTGTCGGCATCGATCAGGGTGTCCCAGAACCACTCCTCGCCGCGCTGCCAGGGGATCAGCAGATCCTTGACCAGGAACGAGGCGGCGATCATGCGCACCCGGTTGTGCATCCAGCCGGTGTCCCACAGCGCCCGCATGCCGGCATCGACGATAGGATAGCCGGTGCGTCCGGCGATGAAGGCGGCCCATTGGCCGGCGTCCTCGGTCCAGGGAAAGTCGCGGAACTCACGGCGCTGCGGCTGTTCGGCGAAATCGGGGCTGAAGGCCAGGGTGTGGTGGCTGAACTCGCGCCAGCCCAACTCGCGCAGGAAGCCGTCGGCGGGTTCGGCCCCGGCGCGGCGGGCGGCGTGCCACACTTGACGCGGGCCGATCTCGCCGAAAGCCAGATGGCCCGACAAGCGCGAGGTGCCGTCTTGGTCGGGGTGGTCGCGGCGCAGGGTATAGCGGGTCAAGCCTTCCTCGATGAAGTCGCACAGCCGCGCCCGCGCCGCATCCTCGCCCGGTGTCCACACCGCGCCGATGCCCTTGGCCCAGTCGGGCGTCGCCGGCAGCAGCCGCCACTCGTCCACGGCGTCGCCGCTCAGCCCGGTCATGCCGGTCAGGGCGGCGGGCGCGGGCAGGGGGCGGGCTGGTTCGGGCAACGCCAGACAGGCCCGCCAGAACGGAGTGAACACCTGAAACGGTTGGCCGCTCCGCGTGCGCACGGCCCCCGGCTCGAACAGCAGCCCGGCGTTGAAGCTTTCCACCCGCAGCCCCAGCGCCACCAAAGCGCGGGTGACGGCGGTGTCGAGGGCGGCCTCGCGCGGGGCCGTGCGGCGGTTCCACAGAACGGTGTCGGCGCCGATCTCGGCGGCCAGACGCGGCAATTCCTCGATGGCGCGGCCCTGGCGCAGCAGCAGAGGCACTCCCAACGCCGCCAATTGACGAGACAGCGCCTTCAGGCTGTGATGCAGCCACCACCGCGCGGCGCTGCCCAAGGGGCGCGGGGCGTCATCCTCCCACAGATAGACCGGCACCACCGGGCGGCCGCTTTGGGCCGCCTCGAACAAGGCAGGATTGTCCGCCAGACGCAGATCGCGACGAAACCAGACGATGATGGGGGAAAGTGAGGCCACGGGGTTTACCTCGCACGAGACTGGACCCCTCTCCATTTTGGGGCGAGGAGGCTCGGCTTCAACCGCAAAGGTGTCGCGGGCTTAGTGCGGCGGGGCCAAAAGTCGGTCGATGGCGTCGGCGACCCGCTGCAACGGGATCGCCTGCATGTCCTGATCGCCGAATTCCTGGGCGCGGATGACGGTCAGGTTCGGCGTGACAGGGGCGAATTTATCGGGCGAGGTCGGGCCGAACAGCGAAATCAGCGGCACCTCGGCGGCAGCCATCATGTGACCGGCACCGCTGTCATTGGCCACGGCGACGGCAAGCCGCCGTCCCAGCGCGATGGTCAACAGCGGCGAAGCCCCCGAATCCAGCGGATAGAGCGCGGCGGGCACGGCGTCGCGGACTTCGTTTTCCCAATCGCGTTCGTCAGGGCCAAGAAAGAACACCGGCACCCGTCCGGCTTTGGCCTGGCGCATGGCCAGGGCGATGTAGTTCTCCAGCGGCCAGCATTTATGCTTGCCGCCGGCACCGGGGCACAGTCCGACATAGGTATAGCCGTCGGGCAGGCGGCGCTCGGCCTCATCCTCGATGGCCGCATCCAGCGCCAAGGGGGCGTCGGGGCGGGCTTCGCGGTCGGTGGCAAGCTCGATCAAATCGAGGATCTGGCGGACCATCGCCGGCGGCTTGGCCAGACTCTGGGGCGGGCGGATGTCGGACAGCCAATATCCCGCCGCCGCTGAAATAAAGGTGGTGTGGCTCAGCCGCTTGAGGATCAGCGTGGTCATCACGCGGCGCTGGGTGTCGATGACCAGATCGAAATGACGGCCGGGAAGCGGGCGGAACAGCAGTTCCCACCAACGGCTGCCGATGCCGGCATCCTCGATGACCTCGTCAAGCAAGCCGCGCACCAGCGGCGCCAGCACTCCGGCATAGACGGTGCGGCCCTTGCCGGCCAGCCAGGTGATATGCGCGTGCGGATAGGCGGCGCGCAAGGCACGCAGGAATGGCAGCTTCATTAAGCCGTCACCGACGTAATCAAGGCCGACATAGACAAGGATGGTGGAGGGCTGGATCGCCATGGAGTCCGACTGCGGGATGCGTGAGGCCCGCAACGTTACCGCTCTTGGGCTTCGCGTCAAGTGCCGCGTACGCCTTGCCCCCATGACGGCAGGCCGCTACCCTGGCTTCAACCGCTGAAGTGAGCCCGCGCATCGTGTCTATACGCCATAAGTTGTTGTCGCCATATCTGCTGATGGTCCTGCCGCCGCTGTTCTGGGCCGGTAACGCCGTGGTCGGGCGGGCGGCGGTCGGAGAGCTTCCGCCGATCGCTCTGGCCTTTTGGCGCTGGCTGTTCGCCTTCCTGTTGCTGCTGCCGATAGGGCTGCCGCGCATCCTGGCGCAAAAAGCGCTGGTGCGGCGCCAGTGGAAGGTTCTGTGCCTGTTGGCGCTGTCCAGCGTCACCGCCTACAACACCTTCCTCTATATCGCCTTGACCACCACCACGGCGGTCAACGCCACTTTGGTCAGCGCGGCGATCCCGGTGGCCATCGTCGGCCTGTCCTGGGCCTGGACCGGTGAAACGGTGTCGAAGCGCCAAGGGGCGGGCATCCTGTTGTCGCTGGCCGGCGTGCTGCTGGTCATCGCGCGCGGCGACCTCCAGGCGCTGCTGTCGCTCAGCCTGCATGTCGGCGATTTATGGGCGCTGACGGCGGTCGCCAGTTGGGCGGTATTCTCGGTGCTGCTGCGCCGCCACCCGACCGGGCTCGACGCCTTCGCTTTGCTGACCGTGCAGGTCGGCTTGGGTCTGTTGTTCCTGTCGCCGCTATATCTGCTGGAACTGGCGTCGGGGGCGCGGATGATTTTGACGCCGCATAGCCTGGGGCTGATCGCTTATGTGGCGATTTTTCCCTCGGCGGTGGCCTATGGCTTTTGGAATCGCGGCGTCGCCGAACTGGGGGCCAGCGTCGCCGGGCAGTACACCAATCTGATTCCGGTGTTTACCGCCGTGCTGGCGGCGCTGCTGCTGGGTGAAAGCTTCCATTGGTTCCATAGCGCCGGTTTGGTGCTGATTTTCGCGGGCATATGGCTGGCGACGCGCGGCGGGCGATAGGCTCTCTTGCCTTGCGACCCTGCTGCGGTCAAAATGACCAGATGCACGCCAACAGCTTCGCTCCCGTCCGCCGGGAGCCGATCGATCCGCTGGATTTCGCCACCGCCCAATGCGCCTTGGGGCGCAGCGATGCGCTTGCCTTGCGCTGGTTGGGATATGGCGAAGCGTTCCGCGACTTCACCTATGCCGAACTGGCCGAGGCGACCCGCCGTTGCGCGGCGATGCTGCGGCGTCTGGGCCTGCGCCCCGGCGAGACGGTGGCGGTGCTGACCGGCCGCCAGCCCGAAACGGTGGTGGCGGCGCTGGGTATCTGGCAAGCCGGCGGCGTCTATTGCCCGATCTTCGCCGATCTTGGCCCCGAGCCGGTGCGCGCGCGTCTGGCCTTGGGCGAGGCCAGCATGGTCATCGCCACCGAGGATTTGTACCGCCGCGTGGTGTCTCCGGTCGGCGGCTTTCTGCCGCATCTGCGCGATGCGTTGATTGTGGGGCGGCATGTCCCGGTCGGCTGCCGCGACTTTGCCGCCGAGATGGACAAGCCGGCAACCTCCGCCGCCCTTGATCCGTTGCCGGAAAACCGCCCGGCGATGATCCATTTCACCAGCGGCACCACCGCACCCGCCGCCTTGGGTGGCGGAGCGCCGCCTAAAGCGGTGCTGCATGACGCTTCGGTCGCCGTGGCCATGGCCGCCAGCGCCGGTTCGGCCTTTGGTCTGGAGCCGGGCGAAATGCTGTGGTGCACGGCGGAGCCCGGCTGGGTCACCCATACCGCCTATGGTCTGGTCGCTCCGTTGGCGTTGGGCGGCACGGTGCTGCTCGACGAAGTGCCAAGCACCCCGACCCGCTGCTTGTCGGTGCTGGAGGATCAGCCGGTGGCCGTCTGGTACACCACGCCGACGGTGATTCGCGGCCTGATCGGCGGCGGCGCCGCGCCGGCCCGTTCGTTCCGTCCGCGTGCCTTGCGTCTGGCCGCCAGCGTCGGCGAACCGTTAAGCCGCGACGCCGTCGAATGGGGGCAAGCCGTCTTGGGCGTGCCGTTCCGCGATACCTGGTGGCAGACCGAAACCGGCAGCATCGTCCTGGCGCATGCTCCCGCCGAGACGCCGCAAGCGGGCAGCATGGGGCGGCCATTGCCGGGAGTCGAGGCGGTGCTGGTCCGCCGCCGTGGCGAGTCGCTGGTGGTCATCGACGCAGTCGAGGCATCCGGCGAGATGGCCTTGCGCAGCGCCTGCCTGCCGCCGTGGCGCAGTCTGGGTGGCGAGGGTGGAGCCTTGGCCGAGGAGATCGAGGGCTTGCACCTGTCCGGCGATTTCGTCCGCCGCGACGCCGACGGCTATTACTGGTTCCTGGGGCGTGAAGACGAAGTCATCAAATCGTCGGGCCGCATGATCGGCCCGTTCGAGGTTGAGGCGGTATTGATGGCGCATCCGGCGGTGGCCGAGGCCGGGGTGGTCGGCGCTCCCGACCCGCGGGTGCATGAGCGCATCGTCGCCTTCGTCGCCGTCAATCCCGGTTTCGAGCCGGGGGAGGGATTGCGCCGGGAATTGATGAGTTATGCGCGCGGCCAATTGGGCGAGACGCTGACTCCCGACAGCATCTATTTCGAGCAAGACTTGCCGCGCACGCCCAGCGGCAAGATCATCCGCCGCGTGTTGAAAACTCGTGTTCAGGTCCAGCCGACCGCCTCGGCGGCTTTCTAATCGCCGCGTTTTGGCTGAAGTCGCGACATCAAGGCGGCGTTACGCGTTGATGTCGATATGCCCGCTGCTCGATGCGGCGGACGCGGCCGTTTGAGCGGCTGCGGTGTCGGATGCGGTGCTGGCGATGGCCTCGACCCCGGCCATGGCATCCATGACCGTGTTCATGTAGCTGTCGATGGCCCGGCTGTTTTCGATCGGCTGCTGGGGAACGGCGGCGGCGGTGTCGACGACATCCTTGGCGGCGCCCAAGCCCGAGCGGGCAATGTCGAGAATCGTCTGCGTGCCGCTGAGAGACGATACCGAACTGCCGGACGCGCTGCCGGTGCTGCTGGAACTGCTGCTGCTGCTGCCGCTATTACCGCTGCTGCTGCCGTTCCAAGAGGACGACGACGAGGAGAAAAAGGATGACGACGAGCACGACGCGTTCTGGCTTTGCGATAGCTGGTCGGCCGCCGATTCGATGGCGCCCAAGCCAGACGGAGGTACGCTGCCGGTGACGTCGCGGATGGTGCTGGCGACCTCGGCGGCTTCTTCCGCCGCTTCCTTGGCGCCCCGCGCATTACCCGACACCAGCGATTGGGCTGCTTCCTGCTTGAGTTGGGTCAGGCGGCTGAAGGCGGCGCGCAGCTTGTCGGCGGATTCGGCCTGGGCCTGCTGTTCGAAGGCGTTGTCCTGGCTGCCGCCCTTTGAACCGCCGTCCTGCTGCGGGCCGGAGTTTTCCTGCGGATTCTGGGCGGTCTGGACCGGCAGATCGGCCGTGCGCGGCGGTGTCGGCGGGATGACTTGCACCGGTGGGGTAATCTGCTGACGCGCCGGTTCGAAGGCCAGCGACGTTTGTTGGATGGGGTTGAGCATCTTAACCGCTCCGTTCTCGGGGGGGTGTCACGAACTCGGCGGCCTTCTGCCACCTTCGGGTAGTATAGTTATTTCCGTGGTCAAGTACGAGTCCGAAGGGGAGCGCTCCAACGTATAGGCGAGCGCAAACCTGTATATCTATACAGGGGGATTGGGTCTCTCTGCGAGTTGAACCGAAGCTATTGAATTGCAATAATAACCACCGTTACGCGACCGGATTTGGGTGGAGGGGGCGATGGTGGAAATGGCAGGAGAATTGGGGGCTCCGCCTTTTATGATGCGGCACGGAGGTGTCAAGGGTATCGCTCTGAGCGGGTTGGCTCTGTTGCTGGTGCTTCTGATTGGCGGTTCGGTGGCGCTGACGCTGATGACCCGCGGCCCTCAGGCAGCGCAAGCCAATCTCGACTCGTCGGGCATTTCGTCGCATGACGCGGTGGGCTGCGCCAGCCAAGGCCAGCTCGACCGCTATTATCAGGATGGTGAAAACAATCGCGATCTCGCCCCGTTGCTGACTGCCGGCGGCGGTTGCCGGGTCATCGCCAAGGCCAGTGGCTATACGGTGGTGGCGGCTGGCCTGTTCGTGTCGCGGGTGCTGGTGTCGTCGGACGGCGTGCAGACACCGTTTTACGTGACCAACGCGTCGATACGTTGATCCTTTGCGCCCTGGCGGCGCAAATGCCAATAGGCGCGGTTGGCGCCTCGGCTATACAGCAGCAGAACGGTTAATTCCCGCATCAATGCTGCGACATGGTTATGTGCGCCGGCAATCTGCCGCGCCTTGCGGATGCAGCGGATGTGACGCCGCGTGTGGCTGGCCCACATCAGGCGCAATCCGGCGGCGCGGTCCAGCGGGTCGGGGCGATCCAGCCCCCAACGCGCACGATCCTGGTCCTCTTCGGGGATGGGGCCGTCGTAGCGGCGCTCCAGTTCGTTCCAGTGATTCGAATCGGCAGCCATGGCGATCCCTGTGCGAATTTGCAATAACCGGCAAAATTGCGCATATCGCACCACATCGTCAAGGCTGTATTTGCATAATAAGTAAAAGTGACCAGTTTACATTTCGGCGGTGCCGATCACCCGGTGGATCGAAACCACGTCTTCGTTCGGCCATTCCATCTCGGCCGGAGGGTTGAATTGCCGCACCACCAGCTTGGTCGGGGTGCGGCATTCGAATACCTTCACATAAGCCAGGGGGGGGGCATGTTCGTCATGCGCGCGGACTTGGATCACCACATTGTCGCCGCGCCGCACCGGGCGGTTGGGGTTGACATGCACCAGCCACCCGGCCTCGAAGCGCGGCGACATCGATTCGCCCTGGACGTAAAGGCCATAGGCATTCTTGGCGCCGGCCAAGGCGGGTGGACGCTCGACATAGTCCATGACCTGGCCATTCATTTCGAAGGCGCCATCCGCGCCGCCCATGGCCGAGCCGTAAACCGGCAAATTGCGTTGCAGATGGGCGAAGCCGGGAATGTCGACCATCTGCGCCAGGAAGCCGTCAGTCGATGACGCCGGCGGCGCTGCCGCTGCCGCCGATTCGGCGCGCGGCGCCGGGCTATGCCGCGACGCCAGCAGATCGACCAGCTCGGTGGTGGTCATTTCCAGCACTTCAGCCATCAACGGCAGTTCCGAGACCTGCACGTTGCGCCGACCGCCGATGATTTCGGATACGCGTGCCGGGTCCACCCCGAGCGTCTTGGCTAAGCCGCTCTTGGTTTTCTTGAGGCTGCGCAGCCGTTCGCTGATCCATTCGTTCGCCATGTTCCGATTATCGCATTTCCTAAATTCGCAGTCACTTGCTTATGTCGTAATATGACGATTGACCTGTTGTTGCGATGTGCGTAATTTGCCGCCAGCAACAACACTCTGGCGGGCGGAAAGTAAGAAAATGACACGCAGTGTTACGAAGGCAAAGATTGAAGAGGCTAAATCAACCGTAAATCGCCTGCATACTCCAGTATTGCGTGAGTCCGCCTCGCTGGTCGAGCTGCTGGCTTGGACCTACAAGCGGCAAAAGGCCGATGTGATGAGCGGGCGCGGGC
>DATGZW010000370.1:0-10776 GCA_035297005.1 Patescibacteria group bacterium | reverse complement strand
TCCTCTGCTCGGCTTTAACGAACATCTCGCCTATCCCGCCTTGGCGCTGGCGGCGCTGGCGGTTGTCTGGCTGGGAGAGGGGCGGCGGGCGGGCGGCGCGACGCTGCTGCTGCTGGCGGGGCTGACCTTGGTGGCGTCGCGCAACCGGACCGCCATGGCGGCGGTCGTCCTTCTGGTTCCTTTGGCGGCCCTTGCCAGCGTCGGCACTCGCGGCCGCGCCGTTCAGGCCTGGATCGACCGTCGCCCGAAAAGCGCCTTGCTGGCCTTGCTTGCCGCCGTACTGGCGGTTGGATTGGCGCCGTATCTGGCGATCCGCTTTATCGACATGGCCGACTTGCCGAATTCGCTGTTTTCGCGGCAAGTGTTGTTCAAGGTACTGGAGCCGTCGCTATTCGACCGGCCTTCGGTCTTGGTCTTCGGGCATGGCTGGGGACACTATCAAGAATATCTGGTGCGCAACCTGCCCACCACCGGCATCCGGCTGTTCGATCCAGAATGGGCGGACATCAGCCGCGACGAGTTTCATAGCCATAGCGCTTTGCTGGAGGCGCTGTTTGCCGCCGGGTTGCCCGGCCTGGCGCTGACGTTGCTATGGCCGGTCGCGGTGGTGGTGGCGGCGAAGCGGCGCTGGAAGATTGTCGCCGCAGCCTTTGTTCTGGCCTGGGCGGCGGTCGACAGCATGTGGTTTTCCATGCCCTCGGGGTTGGCGATCCAGGCCTTGGCTGCCGCCGCCTTGGCAGGCGCTCGGGTGCCCGGAGGCCGACTGCCGGCGCGCGTGGGGATGCTCGTCTCCTTTGGTCTGGCGGCTCTTCTGGCGACTGGCGCGGTGTTGTTGCGTCATCAGTCAGTCGGTCTGGATCAGGTGCGGGCCTGTCTGTTGCCCGGCCTCTCGGCGGAGGCTTGCGGTTCCGTCGCCATTCCCGTCGATCCGCGCGGCGCCAATCTTGGGTTGGCCAGCTTGCTTGGCGAAATCCAGGGCCGGTCGGCGGGGCCGCTGCTGCCTAGACTTGAGATGGAGGCCGAGGCGCGTTGCCGAGACGGCTGCGCCTTGCCGCTGTCCTTGCAGTTACTTAACCGCTCGATGGCACAAGCTTTCGCGAAACCGCCGGCCACTGATTTTTCTCCCGAGCGATGGCGCGAGGAAAGTCAGCGCATTATCTCTGTTGCGCCCTATCGGCTTGATGTTCTGACTCCTTATTTCAACTGGCTGTTGACGACGCATGACGAGGCAACGTTGCGAGCCGTCTTGAACGACGCCGCCCGCATCAATCCCGAACATCCCGTCGTGTTGTGGTTCTCGGGAATTGAGCTGCTCGGCCAGCCCACGACGCCGCCGACGCGCGGTTTGCTACTGATGCGCCGCGCGCTCGACGCCGGCTTGGAGCGTTACATGCCGGTGAGCGATGACATCAAGGCCTCGTTGCGCCAGGTGCAGCCGTGAGGCGGCTTGGCGTTATCCTGTTGGCGGCGCTCTTGGCCGGCTGTAGCACAGCCGATCTTCTGCCGGGGCGCACCAAGGCCCCTTACATGGCAAAGCAGGCGGGGTGGAGTTTCGGCATGGTCGATGCCGCGCCGTTTTTCCTGGCCACCGCGCTGAGTCCGCTCTCGCCGGGCAATCGGCCGCTAGCCGTTTACATCGAGGGGGATGGGCTGGCCTTCATCAGCCGCCATACGCCTTCGAGCGATCCGACCCCGACCAACCCGACGGCGCTGCTGCTGGCCTTGGCTCATCCGGGGCCGGCTGCTTATATCGGGCGCCCCTGCCAGTTCACCGATCCGACCACCGCGCGCCATTGCGATGTGGCCTATTGGACTAATCTCCGTTATGCCCCCGAGGTCATCGATAGTGTCGGTCTGGCGATCGACGATCTGAAGCGGCGCAGCGGCGCGCGGCGGGTGATCCTGGTGGGGTATTCCGGCGGCGGCGCGGTGGCGGCGCTGCTGGCGGCCCGGCGTAGCGATGTCGTGGGGCTGGTGACGGTTTCCGCCAATCTCGATCTTGGCTATTGGGTGGGGCATGCCGGGTTCTCCCCCTTGACCGGCTCGCTTGACCCCGCCGACGATGCGCCCCGGCTGAAGGATTTGCCGCAGGTGCATTTCGTCGGCAGGCGCGACAAGGTGGTCGAACCGGCAGTCGCCCGTTCGTTCCTGGCGCGGATGGGGGGGGATTCTGCCCGGCTGATCGAAATTCCCGAGGCGGATCATACCTGCTGCTGGATTAAATCCTGGAGAGAACTGTCACGGCGGCCGGAAATGTATATGATAGAGGGCTGGAACAGCGAATGAGGTTTGCCATGCGCGTTGCCCTCTTCACAGCCCTTGCCACCCTCGCCGTCATGGTGGCGGTTCCCGCCTCGGCTCAGACTTCCATGGGGGCCGTTGTGTCGCCCCAGGTTAGCCAGCAGGCGGCCAAGGCGACGACCGACGCCATCAAGCAGCAAACCGAGGCGAAGGAAGCCGAGGCGCGCGATGCCGCCGCCAAGGCTGCCGCCGACAAGCAGAAACAAATGCAGATGCCGCAGGGCTCCACGGTGATGCCCGACGCACCCATGCCTAAGTACTGAGTTGCTAGATCAGTTCGGCGAAACGGCGCGATAGCCCTCGGTATACGATGGCGCCGACCGCCAAACAGGTCAGCGCCATCGGTATGGCGATCGCAAGAGTCGCCAGCTTTGGCGTGCCTGTATAGATCACCTCTCGCCATAACCCGATCACGCTGGTAAACGGGTTGAGGCGAATGAAGTCAGCATAAGGCTCGGGCACCTGCTCAAGCGGATAGATCACCGGCGTGGCGTAAAAGCCAACCATCAGCATGACCTGCACCAGATGTTCGATATCGCGCAGGAACATATTGAGGCTGGCCAGCAGCATCGCCAGGCCGAACAGCAACACCGCCTGGATCACCAGGCATAACGGCAGCGCCCACAGCCATCCCCAATGCGGCAGGAAGCCGCTGACGGCCAGGATGCTGGCCAGCACCGGCAGAGCCATGATGAAATGCCAGGCGTCCTGTGCAATCAGCGACAACGGCAAGAAATAGCGGGGGAAAGCGACCTTCTTGACCAAGGCGGCGTTGCCGATGAACACCATGGTGCTGCCGCTCAGCGAATTGCTGATCCACTGCCAGGGAAACAGGCCGGTCAGCAGAAAGGCCGGCATGTCCGGGCGCCCGCTCTTCATGACGATGCCGAACACGAAATAGAAGATTGCGGCAAAGACCAACGGATTGGCCAGCGACCAGACATAGCCAAGCACCGCCTTTTTATAGCGCGTCTTTAGCTGGGTGAGGGCCAGCACATAAAGCAGGTCGAGTCTGTTGCTGAAAGACGCCATGTCGTTTTGTCAGATCCTGGAGAAAACGGCTTCAGGCGCCCCTTGATCGACGATCCGGTGGTCGTCGATCACAATCATGCGGGTGCAGAATTTTATGATGTCCTGGGGCTGGTGCGATACCACCACCATGGTGATGCCGCGCTGGCGGAGCGCTTCCATTCGTTCGGAGCACTTGGCTCTGAACTGGGTGTCACCAACCGCCAGGATTTCGTCCAGCAGCAGAATTTCCGGGTCGGCATGGATGGCCACGGCAAATCCCAGCCGCGCCAGCATGCCCGACGAATAGGTGCGAATCGGCTCGTCGATGAAGGCTTGCAACTCGGCGAAGTCGATGATGGAGTCCTCGCGCGCCATCACTTCGCGGCGGCTCATCCCCAGCAGCATGCCGTTGAGCAGGATGTTCTCGCGGCCGGTCAGATCGGGGTGGAAGCCCGCCCCCAGTTGCAGCAGCGGGACGACGCGACCGCGCACAGTCACCCGGCCGGCGCAAGGCGACAGCACGCCGGCAATCAGCGCCAGAGTGGTGCTTTTGCCAGCGCCGTTGCGGCCGTAAATCCCGAAACCCTCACCCGCCTTGACGGAAAACGACAGGTCGCGGATCGCCGTGAAGCGGTTCCGCCCAACCGCGCGCCAAGCATCCAGGCCGTTGAATAACACATGTTTAATTCCGCCGATGTGATGATAGGCGCGAAACGACTTGGTGACGCCATCGAAGACGATGGCATTCCCGTCGGATTTCAACTTGTTTTCGAAAGCATCGGTTCCGCCGCGGAACCATTGAAAGCCCAACGGAAGTGCTCCATTGCAAAATAGTCTTGAGCGGTACATACCTTGCGGGCACCGTTCCGGTCAAACAATTTACCCCCGGCTCGGCCCGGCCGTTGCCGGCGCCCGCCGCCAAGGCCTCTAATCCATGTCGTTGAAGTCCGTCGTCAGTTATCGCGCTGCCGAATTGCTGATCGATAGCCTGCGCAACATCGACCTGCTGCTGATTGCCGCCCTCGGTTACGCCACCTTCGTCCTGCGCCATGGCTTCGAGACGCCGAACCCCGTTCAGGTGGCTTTGCTGGTGTTGGCGCCCATCGTCTCTTCCTCGGCCTTGCGGCTGGTAGGATTTTACCGGCGCCTGCACGCCTTTAGTTTGGTCCACTGTTTGCGCATGGTCCTGGCGGGCGAAGGTATCGCTATCTTTATTCTGTTTACCTTGGGCTACATCACCAAGGTAACCCAGGAATATTCTCGCCTGTGGGTGCTGTCCTGGGCTCTGTTGACGCCCGTGCTGCTGGTGGCGGAGCGGATGGCTTTGGCCGAATGGCTTCGTCGTAAGGACGGGGCCGGGTGGATGCGCCGCCGTGTCATTCTGATTGGCGTCGAGCCGCTTCTGTCGAAGCTGGCGCAACGGCTGGCCGATCAGTACACCGAGAAGGTCGAGCTTGCTCTGGCCGTCGATGTGGAGGACGGGACGGACTTCGAAGCGGTTTGGGCGAATGTGGACAGGTGTTGTGCCGAGCGGCTGCCGGATGACTTCGTCTTGACCGTTCCGGGTGCGAAGCTGCATCTGGTCGAGGCTATTGTGCCGCGCATCCGCCAGTACTGGGCCAATATCGATATCTGCCCGGAGCATGCCTTCATCGGCCTGCCATTCCAGAATGCCCGGCATATCGGTGGCGTGCCGGTGCTGCATCTGATGACCCGGCCTTTCGAAGATTGGCAGGGGCTGGTCAAGTGGCTGGAGGATTGGCTGCTGACCCTGGTGTTTCTGGTGATCGCTTTGCCGGTGATGGCGATAGCCGCCCTGGCCGTCCGGCTGGACTCTCCAGGTCCCGTGCTGTTCCGCCAGCGGCGCTATGGCTTCGGCAATCGGGAGTTCGTGGTCTACAAATTCCGCACCATGGCGCATCAACAGCAGGACGAGACCGCGCCGCAGGTGCGGCGGGACGATCCCAGGGTTACCCGGGTCGGCCGCTTCCTGCGCAGGACCAGCCTGGACGAGCTGCCGCAGCTGTTCAATGTCCTCAACGGCAGCATGTCGCTGGTCGGTCCGCGTCCGCATGCCGTCGCCCATGGCCGTCATTTCGCTCCGAAGATCGAGGACTATCTGGCCCGCCACCGCATCAAGCCCGGCATTACGGGCTGGGCGCAGGTCAATGGTTTCCGTGGCGAAACGCCCACCGTGGAAGCCATGGAAAAACGCGTCGAGCATGATCTCTTCTATATCGAAAACTGGTCGATCTGGCTGGATATCAGTATCTTGATCCGCACTATGCTTCTGAGTTTTCATGATGACAGCGCCTTTTGACGTCGTCCGCCCGCGGCGGGTCGCCATCGTTCATGATTGGCTGACTGTCACCGCTGGCGCCGAACGTGTCTTGGAGCAGTTGCTGCTGCTCTATCCTGACGCCGATCTCTACAGTCTGGTCGATTTCCTGCCGACGACTGAGCGCGGCTGGCTGGGTGGGCGCAAGCCGATCACCAGCTTCATTCAACGCCTGCCGTTCGCCCGCTCTCGCCATCGCGCCTATCTGCCGTTGATGCCCTTCGCCGTCGAGCAGTGGGACTTCTCCGGCTACGATCTGGTGATCTCCAGCTGCTATGCGGTGGTTAAGGGGTTGTTGACCGGGCCGGATCAACTGCATGTCAGCTACGTTCACTCGCCAATGCGCTATGCCTGGGATTTGCAGGACGCCTATCTCCGCCAGAGCCGGATGAACGGTCTCAAGGGATGGTTGGCGCGCTGGTTGCTGCACCGGATCAGGCTATGGGATCAGGTGGCGTCGCAGCGTGTTGATCTGTTCGTCGCCAATTCCGCCTTCGTGGCGCGCCGAATCGAGAAAGTTTACCGGCGCCACGCCGTGGTGGTGCCGCCGCCGGTCGATGTCGAGCGTCTGGCGATGTCTCACCGCTCCGAGCCCTTCTTTCTGGTGGTGTCGCGGTTGGTGCCCTATAAGCGGGTTGATCTGATCGTCCAGGCCTTCGTCGGTTTGTCCGATTTGAAGCTGGTGGTGATCGGCGATGGCCCCGAACGCCAACGGGTCGCGGCGCAGGCGCAGGGGGCGCCCAACATCAGCTTGCTCGGTCATCAGCCGGATGAGGTAGTGCGCGACCATCTGCGGCGCTGCCGGGCCTTCATCATCGCCGCCGTCGAGGATTTCGGCATCGCCCCATTGGAGGCCCAGGCCTGCGGCAAGCCGGTCATCGCCCTGCGGCGCGGCGGCGCGGCGGAAACCCTGGCCGGGTTAGACGCGCCGGTGCCGACGGCGGTGTTCTTCGAGAGGCAGGAGGCCGATAACCTTCGCGAGGCCGTTCGGCGGTTCGAAGCGGCGGAGTCCGACATCCGCGCCGAGGATTGCCGGGCGCGCGCCGAACGTTATACGCCGGAGCGGTTTCGGGAGGCTTTTTCTGCCCTGATCGATGACGCCCTGGGGTCAAAAGATGTCGTGCCGACAAGGCGGCTGACGCCGTTGGTTGACTCCGTTCGCAGGGACTACGCTTCAATACCCTGATGTGTTTTGCCCTGCGCTAAGTTAGGCTTCCGTCCCTGTTTACAGATAACGTCATTGACAGGGGGCGCCATCACAGCAGCGTGCGGAGATAGGCGTCAACCCCGTCCTGCCATGACGGCAGGACGTCGATGCCGTGCCGTCGAAGCACGTTATTGTGGAGGACGGTGTATTTCGGCCGCCGCACCTTGGCGGGAAACTCGCCGGGGTCGGCCCGCCGCAACACCCCCTGGTAGTTCGCCGCCTTGAGGATGTGGGCGGCGAAGTCGTGCCAGGAACAGGCGCCCTGGGCCGTGGCATGGCAGATGCCGTAGGCCTCGGTCCGCGCCAGGACGATCATTTGTCGGGCGATGTCGTCGGTGTGGGTGGGCGTCAGGATCTCGTCGTCCACCACCCGGATTTCCGGGCGCTCCCGGGCCAAGGCCAGCATGCGTTGGACGAAGTTTATTCCGCCCTTGGCGCGACAGGGGGCTTGGCCATAAAGGCCGGAGACGCGGACGACGAAACTGCGCTCCCATTCGGCAAGGACGGCATGCTCTCCGGCCAGCTTGCTGGTGGCGTAGACGTTGAGCGGGCGCGGGGTGTCGGTCTCGGCGTAGGGCTGAGATTGGCAGCCGTCGAAGACATAGTCTGTGCTGATCTGAATCAGCGGCGCGTCGAGGGCGCGGCACGTTATTGCCAGCGCGCGGCTGCCTAGCGTGTTGACAGCGAAGGCGCGGGCCGGATCGGCTTCGCACTGCTCGACGTTGTGCATGGCGGCGGCGTTGATGACAAGACTGGGGCGCAGCCGGCCGAGCAAATCGCCGGCGGCTGCGGGTTCGGCTAGGTCCAGGTCGGAATGCCCTAGGGCGGCGACCCTCCAGTTGGCCTCGGCGAACCGGCGGCAGAGATCGGTTCCGAGCTGCCCGGTGGCACCCAAAATGGCGACGACGGCCATGGCGTTAGGCCGCTCCCAGGCGGATGGCCTGGAAGGTGCGGATGTTATAGTAATCCCGACGGTCAAACTCCCGGAACCGGTCGTAGTTCTCGGCCAGGTCGCGAATGATGTCCATGACGTCACGGCGCGGCTTGAACCCCAGCACCGTGCGCGCCTTTTCGATACTTACCTTGTAGCTGCGCAGGTCGTGCACGTTCTTGATATCAATGCGCGCCTGGACGCCCATCAGTGTGGCCACGCCTTCCTGGACCTGTTCGGCGATCTCGCCCACGGTGTAGTTGCCCGAGGCGATGTTGAACACGCCGCTCAATTCGGGCCGCGCTTCGATAGCGTGGATATAAGCCGAGGCCGCATCTTGCAGCGCCAGGATCGGCCGCCAGATGGAGGGGTTGTTGACCGTGATCACCCCGTCGGCAACGGCCGTCTTGAACATGGTGTTGATCACCAGGTCGAGCCGCATGCGCGGGCTGTAGCCGCAGATAGTCCCCTGGCGGAAGCCGATGACCGAAAAAGTATCGTCCGCTTGCTTCACGCAGCCGAACTCGCCCTGCATCTTCGAAATGCCGTAAGGATATTGCGGCATTGCCGGCGACGTCTCGTCACACAGTTGATCCATCACATAGCCATAGACCGAGCACGAGCCGCCATGGATGAACCGCGGCACTCCGGCCCGTTTGGCAATATAGGCTAGGTACGCCGGCAGCGAGCCGTTCTCGACGAAGTTGTCGACAGGCGCGTATTCGGCCATGGGATCGTTGGAAAGGCCGCCCAGGAAGACGACGCAGTCAAAACCCTTGAGGTCGTCCTCGCTAAGCTCGGCGATACTCCGCTGCTGAACCACGATCTGAGGGGGCAGATAATTGCCAAACCACAGCAGATCCACCACCTCGACTGTGTAGCCGCGCTCCAGCAAGCGCGGCACCAGCGTCGCACCCATATAGCCGGCGCCGCCGGCAATCAAAATCCGTCCTACCATGGTCAGACTCACATTCGGAAGACGGGAAGATCGGATTCGGGGCGCCGACACCACTGATCGAGGGTCTGTGCGGTTTCATCCTTGGAAGACAGGATGGGGGCGCTGATCGGCCACTCGACCCCGATGGCCGGATCGTTCCAACGGATACCGGATTCGGCCGCCGAATTGTAGGTGCCTGTGGTCAGGTATTCGATTTCGGCCTGTTCGCTGAGCACGGCGAAGCCGCGGGCAAAGCCGGCCGGAGCCCAAATCAGCAGGTTCTCGTCCTGGTTGGTTTCCCGGCCGTACCATTTACCGAAGGTGGGCGAATTCTTCCGCAGATCGACGGCCACGAGGAAGGCATTGCCGCGCAACACCCGCATGAGCTTGCCCATGGGGGGCTCCCACTGGAAGTGCAATCCGCGCACCGCGTTCCGGGCCGAACCCGAATGATTGAGCTGCACGAATTGGCTCGGCAGCCCAAGGGCCTCGTAGTGATCCTTGCGATAGACTTCGACGAAGAATCCCCGGGCATCCTCGAACCGCCCCGGCCGAACCAAAAGCAGGTCGGGAATGAAGGTATGGTCGACAGCTACAGTCACAATGTGCCCCCTAACACACCTAGTTTAATAGGAAAACAGTTATCACGCCCTTTGCTCCGATGCCAGGGGGCAGTTCACGGTCACGCTTTGCGAGGGGGCTGGGCGGCGTGCGTGGCTTGGTCCTTTTGGCCGCGACGCCAATGTGTTATTTAAGTTGGCTTAATCGCCACTTTTTTGATTGACGACGAGAATGACGAAGCCACCGACGGTAATGGGGGAAGCTCACGACATCGACCTGATTCGCCGGTCTCGACTGTTCGATGCAACCTATTACCTGGCGAATCAGGCCGACGTGGCGGCGGCCGGCGTCGATCCGCTGCTCCATTATGTGCGGTACGGTGCCAGAGAGAACCGCAATCCGCACCCTGAATTCGATGGCGTGTATTATAGCACCCTCTATCCCGAGGTGGGGGCTGCCAATCCTTTGGCCCATTACATCCGCGAAGGGGCCGCGCGCGGATGGCTCACCCGAAGCGGAATGGCGGGCCCAGGGCCGCAGCCCCATCCCGATGCCTTGGCGGACGACGTCCCCGCCTATCTTAAAGACTTGATCGGTCGGGATCGCCTCATGGGCGTCCATCTCGAGATTACGTCCACCTGTAATTTGCGATGCATTTATTGCGCGGTGTCCCAGCCCGACTACACGGGAACCACCATGGCGCACGCGCAATTTTTAGAACTGCACGACACTTTGGCGGCGATGGGCGTGTCACGGGTGTGCATCAACGGTCACGGAGAAACCACCTCCGTGCCAGGTTGGCAGGATTATGCCCGCCATCTGATCGGTGTGGGGATGGATGTGCGGATCATCTCGAATTTCGCCAGGGAATTCAGTGATGATGAGGTGGAGATCCTATCGCGATTCCAAAGTATCACCATCAGCATCGATACGCTTGATCGGCAATTGCTGAAGGAACTCCGGCGTCAGGTCGATGTGCGGACCATCATCCTTAACCAAGTCCGCGTCCAGGCGGCGGCATTGCGTCGCGGCGCCAGGACTCCTGGGATTGGGTGGTCGATCGTGCTCTGCGACCAAAATTTCCCTGGACTCACCGATTTGGTTGCGGCCGGACTGGCCCTGGGAGTGCGGCAATTCAGTTGCTGCAATATGACGAAATACCCCGACTTGCCGGGAATTAGGAACGTCTATCCTCTGCCGTCCTTGCCGGCCGACGAACGCCAAAATGCCATTGCCGAGATTGGCCGGGCCGGAGAACTGGCCCGACGGCATGGCGCCGCGTTTAGCATCAATGACGACCTGATGGGGATCATCGGCAACCCAGATGCCGACGGCGGGCGGGCCGCCAACGGCCAATGCGCCCGCTTGCCGACCGTAGGCGAAACCAGACGGTGCCTCGACCCATGGGTGTTTGCCCTGATAAAGGCCAACGGGGACGTACTGCCCTGCTGCTGGCAAAATCCGATCGGCAATAGTAACGAGGCGACCTT
>DATGZW010000369.1:0-3116 GCA_035297005.1 Patescibacteria group bacterium | reverse complement strand
AGCACCTTGGTCCGCGAATGAGGGGCGGGGCGCAGGCGCACCACCTGGGGCGTGACCTTGACCGGGCGGTCATACTGATAGGCTGTCTTGTGATTCAGCGCGACGTGGATGCTCATGTAGCCTCCCGGAAGTGCGGACGTTAACCTGTCGATCAATGGCGCAAAGCTCGATGCATCGCAAGTTTAGAATGACCATGGCTTAAGCAAGGCTGCCGTGCTGTCCACCAAATGAGCAACCTTGCGAGAGCGATCGAAAACCCCTCCGCCGTTACGGATGTTGCACCCTACCCTTGGTGGTGGCATATTCGCGTCCTGATTTACGACCCCTGACAGATGGGTCATCTAGTCTCCATGCTTCGATTGGAGAAGCCGAGAAGGGCGATAGGGGATGGGTCGGGATTACCATATCTTGGTACTGGAGGATGAGCCGGCCACCCGCGCCATGCTTGCCTCGTTGATGGAAGCCGAGGGCTTTCGGGTAACGACCGCAGAAAGCGGCGCCCAGGCTCATGAAATGGTCGCCCAGTACCGCTTCGATCTGGTGTTGCTCGATTTGAACCTGCCGGACGACGACGGCCTTTATATCGCCCGTGAATTGCGCGCCAAATCCGATGTCGGCATCATCATGTTGACCTCACGCAAGGAAGATATCGACCGCGTCATCGGCCTGGAGATGGGGGCCGACGACTATGTGACCAAGCCGTTTTTTCCGCGCGAGTTGGTCGTGCGCGTCAAAAATCTGCTGCGCCGCCTGAATGTGCCGCGCGCCGGTCGCCGTACCGACGGCCCGCCCGGCAGCGAATTGCGCCATTTCGACGGTTGGGAGATGGATCTGGCCAAGCGCGCCTTGCTTAATCCGCAGAGCGCCGAAGTCAATCTAACCCGCGCCGAGTTCGACCTGCTGACCGCTTTGGTTAACAGCGCCGGGCGGGTTCTGTCGCGCGATCAGCTGCTGGACGCCATCGGCAGCCAGTTCTGGACTCCGGTGGACCGCACCATCGACGTGCTGGTCAGCCGCCTGCGCCGCAAGATGGAAGCCGATCCCAAATCGCCGGTGATGATCCTGACCAGCCATGGCTATGGCTATAAATTCGCACCCTCGGTCGCCATCGGCTGATTATCGCCGCCGCTGAAGCGTCTATAATGGCCGGCATGACAGACAGCAAACCTATGGCTTCACGCTTCGACTGGGCGTCGCGGCGGATCTTGGTGATCGATCGCGACGACCAGTTCCGTTTCTGGGCGCGCGGCTTGTTCAAACAACAAGGCGTGTCCGAAATCCTCAGCACGCCGTCGCCGGCGGACGCGCGCGAGCTTGTGCTGCGCCACGACATCCATGTCGCCCTGCTGGAAATCGGTCTTGAGGAACCCGGCTGGCTGGCTTTCCTCACTTGGCTGCGCGACCGCCGGGGCAGTCCCTGTCCGTATCTGCCGGTGCTGTTGATGGCCAAGACCATCGACATGGAGATGATGCGTCTGGCCTGCGGGCTTGGCGTGCATGGCCTGCTGCGCAAGCCGATGTCGGGCGACGCGGTGCTTAAAGGCGTCTCGTCGGTGCTGATCAATCCGCGCAAGCTGGGCTGGAGCGGTGACGGCGACCAGCCGGCCGATGGTGGAGGCGGCTCGGCTCCGCCGCAGCCACCGCGTGCGCCGGTTCCGCCGCGTCCGGTTGCCGTTGGCGCGTCCTCGGGGGTACTGCCACGGGTGGCGGTGGAAATCGGCGAGGCCAAAGCCGCCGCGCCGCGCCGCGCCGGTGTCGGAGCCGCCGGTCCGGGCGCAAGGCCGCTGCCGGGTAGCGGCACTCGGGGCGGCTTCGACGACGACGCGGCCCCCGCCGAAAAGCCGAAAATCGCCATCGAACTCATTGAAGTCGAGACCTTTGCCAAACCCGCCGCCGTCGAGGACGACGAGGGCTGGGGCGAGGCGGCGGCGGCCCGCAAACCGCGCCGCCGTGGCGATGACGACGATGACCGCGGCTTCGAACCGCCACCGGCCAAAGCGGTCAAGCCAGTGGCCGCGGCCGCGGCGGGATTAGATGTCGGGCAGATGCTGCAGGATCATGCTCTGTGGGTGCAAAGCGCCGCCACCCAAGGCAAGCGCGCCGCCTTGGAGGGAGAGGATCTGTCGAGCCAGTCCTTTGTCGAGGCGCAGCTCAACAACGCCATGCTGCGCCGCTGCGACCTGTCGGGCAGCGACTGCACCGGGGCACAGATGCAAGGCGCCGATCTGCGCCATGCGGAATTCATCGGCTGTACCTTGATCGACAGCAATCTGGCGTTGGCGCGCTTGCGGCACGCCACCTTTCGCGGCTGCCGCTTCGACCGGGCCAATCTGAAGGGCGCCGATCTGGCTGGCGCCGATCTGCGCGAGGCCAAGCTGGGCGATGCCGATCTAGCGGGGGCCAACCTGCTGGAAGTCAGGCTGGCCGGGGCCGATCTGTCGGGCGTCGCCGGGCTGACCCAGGCTCAGTTGGAAAGCGCCGTGGGAGATAGTAAAACCCGCCTGCCGCCTGGATTGTACCTGCCGGCGGCGCGGCGGTCTTGATGGGCTGGCGCCAGCTAATCGATCCGATTGCGCGCCTTAGCATTGCCAAAGCGCCTAATCGGCAATAGGTTTGGGGAAACGGGGGAGGCTCGGGCGGATATGGGCAAGTTGCGTTTCGGCGTCGCCTTCCGCTTGGCTTTGGGTCTGGCTGCCATCGCCGGGACCACGGTCATTGCCGGCGTGGCGGCGATCCAGGCCTTCGACGGGTTGCGCGCCGACAGCGACAGCATCGCTTATGCGGCGCTGCCCCGGCTGATGACGGCCTCGCGCTTGGCCCGCGACAGCGAAACCGTGGTCGCCAACGCCCCCGCTTTGGTTGCCTGCGACACTCAGTTCGCCCGTCAGAGCGTGGTTGCGCAAATCGGCGACCAACTGGCCTCGTTGCAGACTTTGCTCGACGAGCTGCACCGCAGCGGGGCCGCCGCCAAGACCATGGCGACGCTGGAAATGCACCGCGACGAATTGGCTGGCAACCTGCATGCCCTCGACGACGTGGTGCATCGGCGCATCGACGTCGACCGGGCTTTGGATCAGTTGTTCACCCATGCGCAGGATGTCGCGCATACGGTGCGC
>DATGZW010000368.1:0-3980 GCA_035297005.1 Patescibacteria group bacterium | reverse complement strand
CGAGCGGCGCGCTCATTTCCGCTTCGGCGATCCAGGCGGCCATGGCGCTGCGGTCGGCGACATCGACAACGCGGCCCTCGGCGGCGGCGCCCTTGGCCCGGCAGGCGGCGGCGACGGCGTCGGTGCGGGCGGCGTCGCGGCCCGACAGGAACAGCGTCACCCCCGGTGCGGCATAAGCCAAGGCCAGCGCCTCGCCCAAGCCGCTCGATGCGCCGGTGATCAGGATGCCGCGTCGTTGGGTCATGCCGTCACCTCGTCATGCAGGATGGCGCGCAAGGGAGCGGCCAGCGGCGGGATGTCGTGATGCACGGTGGCCCAAATCAGTTGCGCGTTCACCGAATGATATTCGTGGATCAGGATGTGCCGCATCTCGGCCATGCGGCTCCACGGGATGTCGGCATGGTGTTGTTGAACCTCGAAAGGGAGGCGGTGCGCCGCTTCGCCGATGATTTCCAGATTACGCACGACGGCATCGACGCTGCGGTCGTCGGCGACGAACTCGGCTTCGCTCATGTCGTGGGTGTAGCGGGCGACGCGCTCGATGGCTTCCAGGATGTCTTCGATTCTGACTCGCCAGTCCTTGATGGACATTGCCGCTGTCTCCGCCCTTTAGTTATCGACCAATCCCAGCGAGATCGCCTTGACCACCGCATGGTTGCGAGTATTGACGCCGAGTTTGCGCTTGGTGTTTTCGATATGATAGACGGCTGTGCGCTCGGAGATATGCAGAATCTGCGCAATTTCCCAGGCGGTCTTGCCCTTGGACATCCATTTCAGGCATTCCGTTTCACGCGGAGTCAGATGCACCACCTCGGCCATCGGGTCGGGCTGCACGCGCTTTTCCACCGCCGCATGGAAATGCAGCGTCATCAGATGCAAAAGGTCGATGTTGCGCTGCAAATCCGGCAGAGCCAGCGTGTCGGCGGTGACGGCAAAGGACATCAGGGCGAAGTCCAAGCCGATGCCTTGGATGGGAATCGCCATGCCGTCGGCCAGGCCGAATTCGCGGGCTTCGTCGAAAATCAGCCGCTGCCGCGCCGTCACTCGTGGCTGGTCGAGCAAGGGCAGCCAGCGGAACGGCAGAAAGCTGCGCCGCCCGGTGACAGGAACCGGGTCGATGTCGATATAGTTTTCCCCGGTGTACCGCTCCATCCAGGCGGTCGGATAGGTGGTGGTGAAATAGGGCGTCATGTGGTTGCGCCCCAGATTCACATAGGCGAAACAGCCGACCCCCAGCTTGGTCAGATGCTCGGTCAGAACCTGGCGTTCCTCAGCATCGCTCGCCGCTGCCGTCAGATTGCGCAAATAGTCGCCCAATGCCCGCATGCCCGTCGTCCCCCTAAGCCCTCCCCAGGGCCTGAACAGTGTTCCATGCCGGGCAGGTGGAGACAATGGAATTGATCAATAGATCGCCACCGCCTCGGCCAGGATGCGCGACTTGATGCGCGGCTTCAGGTTGGCGGCGGTGGTCAGATCGACCGGGCGGCCCAGCAGGCCTTCCAGCACATGCTTTAGTTCGACGAACTCGAACAGCCCAGACGGGCGGTTGGGGGCGAAGGTCACCAGCAAATCGATGTCGGAATGCGCCTGCGCTTCGTTGCGCACCGACGAGCCGAACAACGACAGCCCGACGACGCCAAAGCGGTCCAGAGTGTGGCGATGCTGGCGTAAGGTTTCGAAAATCGCCTCGCGGTTGGGTGGCTGGCGGCGGTGAGCGATGCGGCGGACATAGCTTTTGACCGCCTCGATCTTTTCGGCGGGAACCCAGACGGTGACTTCGGCCAAGCCGTGGTGGCTATGTCGGCGCTCTTTCATGCCCGACAGGATAGCAGCGGCCCGGCGCGGCAGGAAGGATGGTTGTTGGCGGGCCAGGGGGGCGGTATAACCAAAGTCCTTCACTGACTTAATATCGAGGCACCGACTTTGACCCTCAACAGCATGACCGGCTACGCCCGCGCTCAAGGACAGGACAGCGCGATGAGCTGGATCTGGGAGGTCAAAAGCGTCAATGGGCGCGGCCTCGAACTGCGCACCCGCCTGCCGTCCGGTTACGACATCCTGGAACTGCCGGCCCGCGAGGCCCTGCAAAAGCGCCTGAAGCGCGGCAATGTCAACCTGTCGCTGAACGTCACCCGCATCGCTAAGGGCGGCGTGCTGAGCATCAACGAAGCCCTGCTGGCCCAATATGTCGAGTTGGCGCAGCGCCTGCACGACGGCAATCCCGCTTTGGCGCCTGCCCGCATCGACGGCCTGCTGGCCCTGCGCGGGGTGGTGGATGTCGGCGAGGCCGAGATTGAAGATCCGCAGGTGATCGAAGCCCGTGTCGCCGTTCTGCACGCCAGTTTCCTTCAGGCGCTGGATGCGCTGTGCGCCATGCGCGCCGCCGAGGGTGGCCGGTTGGTCGAGGTGTTGTCGGGGCAGTTGGCCGAAATCACCCGTTTGGTCGATGCCGCCGAAGGCTGCGCCGCCCTTAACCCCGCCGCCATCCGCGAGCGTCTGCGCGCCCAGGTGCTGGCCTTGATGGATGCCGTGCCGGTACTGCCGGAAGACCGCCTGACGCAAGAGGCGGCGCTGATCGTTGCCAAGGCCGATGTGCGCGAAGAACTCGATCGCCTGCGCGCGCATCTGGCGGCGGCGGGCGAAATGCTGGCCTCGGGCGAGGCGGTCGGGCGCAAGCTGGACTTCCTCTGCCAGGAGTTCAATCGCGAGGCCAACACCTTGTGCTCCAAGGCCAACGACGTCGAACTGACCCGCATCGGCCTGGCGCTGAAGGCGGTGATCGAACAATTCCGCGAGCAGGTGCAAAACATCGAATGAATGCCGCCACTCCCTCTTTCGCCCTGTCGGTGCGCGCCCCTGGCGTGAAAAGCCGGGGTCTGATGCTGGTTCTGTCGTCGCCGTCGGGTGCCGGCAAATCGACCATCTCACGCGCCTTGCTGGCTAAGGACAGCGCCATCGAACTGTCGGTGTCGGCCACCACCCGCGCCCCCCGCCCTGGCGAGGTCGATGGCCGCGACTATCACTTCATCGACCGCGCGCGGTTCGAGGACATGGTCGCGCGCGGCGGGATGCTGGAACACGCCCGCGTTTTCGACAATTACTACGGCACCCCCAAAGGGCCGGTCGAGGCGGCGCTGGGTTCCGGCAAGGACGTGCTGTTTGATGTCGATTGGCAGGGCACCCAGCAATTGGCGCAGAACGCCCGCGCCGATCTGGTCAGCATCTTCATCCTGCCGCCCTCGCTGGAAGAACTGGAACGCCGCCTGATCGGCCGCGCCCAGGACAGCGACGAAGTCGTGCGCAAACGCATGGCCAAGGCCGGCGACGAGATGAGCCATTTCCGCGAATACGACTACATCATCGTCAACACCGTGGTCGAAGACAGCGTCCAAGCCGTCGAAGCCATTCTGGCCGCCGAGCGGTTGAAGCGTGATCGTCAGGTCGGGTTGGCCGATTTCGTCAATGGGTTGCGCGGGGAGGGGTGAACCGAAGGGGCGGACTGGCAAGCCCGCCCCGCCCGATTAGCCCCGGATGCGAGCGACGAAGCTATCGACTTCACTTCGTAGCTTTTCGGATTGATGGGAGAGTTCGCCAGCAGCGTTGAGCACCTCACCTGCCGCGACTCCAGTCTCTGCGGCGGCCTCGGTGACGCCGCCGATATTGTCGGAGACCTGTTGGGTGCCGATCGAGGCCTGCTGGACGTTGCGGGCGATTTCCGCCGTGGCCGCTCCCTGCTCCTCAACCGCCGAGGCGATCGATGACGTGATTTCACTGATGTCGGCGATGGTCTTGCCGATGCCATGGATAGCATCCACGGCCTGTCGAGTTGCGGCTTGGACTTCGGCGACCTGCGCGGCGATGTCGTCGGTGGCTCGCGCGGTCTGGTTGGCGAGGTGCTTGACCTCACCGGCAACGACAGCAAAGCCCTTGCCGGCGTCTCCGGCCCGCGCCGCCTCGATGGTGGCATTCAGCGCCAGCAG
>DATGZW010000367.1:0-2372 GCA_035297005.1 Patescibacteria group bacterium | reverse complement strand
CGGCGTGCGCAAGATCAACATCGACACCGATTGCCGCATGGCCATCACCGGCCAGATCCGCAAGATGTTCATCGAGAAGCCCGGCGAGTTCGATCCGCGCGCCTTCATGAAGCCGGCCATTGCCGCGATGACCGCGCTGTGCGAAAAGCGCTACGAGCAGTTCGGCACCGCCGGCAACGCCTCGAAGATCAAGTCCGTGCCGCTGACCGAAATGGCCAAGCGCTATAAGTCCGGTTCGCTGGACCCCAAGCTGTCCTAAGACCGCCCCGTACCGCCGCCGCCCCGCTCACGTTTGCGCGGGGCGGCGGTTTGCGTTTTCCCCTCCGATGATCGCGAGCCGAGCATGACCGTCAAAATCGCCCCCTCCATCCTGTCGGCCGACTTCGCCCGTCTGGGCGAGGAGGTTCGGGCCATCGACAGCGCCGGCTGCGACTACATCCATATCGACGTCATGGATGGGCATTTCGTCCCCAACCTGACCATCGGTCCCGCCGTGATCAAGGCCTTGCGCCCGCACACCACCAAGGTCTTCGACGTCCATCTGATGATCGAACCGGTCGACCCCTATATCGAAGCCTATGTCGATGCCGGCAGCGACATCATCACGGTGCATGCCGAAGCAGGGCGCCACCTAGACCGCAGCCTGCAATTGATCCGCTCGTTCGGTCGCAAGGCGGGCGTCTCGCTGAACCCGGCAACCCCGGAATCGGCCATCGAATACGTGCTGGACCGCCTTGATTTGATCCTGGTGATGTCGGTCAATCCTGGTTTCGGCGGGCAGAGCTTCATTCCCTCGGCCTATGACAAAATTCGCCGTATCCGCCAGATGATTGGCGACCGTCCGATCGAGATCGAGGTGGATGGCGGTGTTACCGCCGCCAATGCCCGCGACGTCGCTGCCGCTGGCGCTAGAGTGCTGGTGGCCGGCAGCGCGGTGTTCCGTAGCGCCGACTATGCCGGAAACATCGCCGCCCTGCGTTAAGGGAGGCGCTCGTCCGTCCTGCGCGAAGAGGAGGGGGGGCATTCTCGCGGGCAAGGGCTGGGTCTGTCACATAACCTTCACGCCGCTGTCACACGGGTGTCGCCGCTCATGGTTATTGTCACCGTTGCGCGGCCTGCAACCTTCTCGTTGCTGGCCACACACGCAATTTGGAGAGACCCATGATCAAGAAGACCCTCGTCGTCGCCGCTTTGGCGACTGTGGCCTTTGCCGCTTCTGCCCAGGCTCGTGACCAGATCCGCATTGTCGGCTCTTCGACGGTGTACCCGTTCTCGACCGCAGTCGCCGAGCAGTTCGGCAAGACCTCGGGCTTCAAGACCCCGGTCGTCGAAAGCACCGGTACCGGTGGCGGCGCCAAGCTGTTCTGCGCTGGCGTCGGCGCCGAATTCCCCGACATCACCAACGCCTCGCGCCGCATTACCCAGAGCGAGCTGGACAACTGTGCCGCCAACGGCGTCAAGGACGTGGCCGAGATCACTGTCGGCTTCGACGGCATCGTCGTCGCCAACGCCAAGGCCGGCAAGCATTACGCCCTGACCCGCGAGCAGCTGTTCCTGGCCGTCGCCAAGACCGTCCCTCAGGGTGGCAAGCTGGTCCCCAACATCTATAAGAAGTGGAGCGATATCGATCCGTCGCTGCCTTCCGAAGAGATCGTCGTCTATGGTCCGGCTTCGAACCACGGAACCCGCGACGCCCTGGTCGAGTTGGTCATGGACGATGCTTGCGTGAAGTTCCCCGAGATCAAGGCGCTGACCGGCGATGCCAAGAAGGTCGCCTGTGACGCCGTGCGCGAAGACGGCGCCTTCATCGAAGTGTCCGAGAACTACACCGTCACCCTGCAGAAGCTGCTGAGCCAGCCGCATGCGGTTGGTATCCTGACCTACAGCTATCTTGACCAGAACGGCGACAAGATCCAGGCCGCCACCATCGACGGTCAGATTGCCACCTATGACAACATCGCCTCCGGCAAGTACCCGGTGTCGCGTCCGCTGTTCTTCTACGTCAAGAAGGCGCATGTCGGCGTGATCCCCGGTATCAAGGAATATATCGCCGAGTTCACCTCGGAAAAGGCTTGGGGCAAGGAAGGTTACCTGGCCGAGAAGGGCCTGATCGCCATGCCCGACGCCATGCGCAAGTCCGAGGCCGCCAAGGCCAAGGAATTGCCGAACCTGAAGCTGTAGTCTAAATATGCGAGCCGGCGGCCGATCCATTCGGCCGCCGGTTTCGTCTTGTGATCGTCCCGAACGTCGGCGGAGTTCATGCAGTTACTCACCCTGATGCTGGTTCTATCGTTGCTGACCGTGGTCGGCTATCGATTGGGACGTCGACAGGCGGTTAGAGTTGCCGGCCCCAAGGTCAGCTCGCTCCATTC
>DATGZW010000366.1:0-4496 GCA_035297005.1 Patescibacteria group bacterium | reverse complement strand
GATTCGACCCTACACCGGATGAGCTACGAGCAGTGGGAAGATGTGATCCACACCAACCTCACCTCGTGCTTCAACATGTCCCGCGTGGTCATCGATTCGATGCGCGACCGGGGTTTCGGCCGCATCATCAACATTGGCTCGGTTAACGGCCAAGCCGGCCAGTATGGTCAGGTCAACTACGCCGCCGCCAAATCCGGCATCCACGGCTTCACCAAGGCGCTGGCCCAAGAGGGCGCGGCCAAGGGCATCACCGTCAACGCCATCGCGCCGGGCTATGTCGATACCGACATGGTGCGCGCCGTCCCCCATGCCGTGCTGGAAAAGATCATCGCCAAAATCCCCGCCGGCCGCCTGGGCCGTGCCGAGGACATCGCCCGCGGCGTGCTGTTCCTGATTGCCGACGAAGCCGACTTCATCACCGGGGCGACGCTGTCGATCAATGGCGGCCAGCATATGTATTGAGGGTGGGCGGGGTTCTTTATTCTCGTTGTGGCCGGGCTTGTCCCGGCTACCCACGCGGTTCCGCCAGATCGTTATTAGAGATATAAGGAATTTCACTTTCCCGGCGTGGGTACCCGGCACGAGGCCGGGTACGACGGTTGGGGGAGGAGCATAAAGACAGCCCGGCTCAGCGGGTTCCGAACACGGCGGCCAGACGGGATTTCAGCCGTTCCCAGCCGACCGGCTGCGGCGGTTCCAGGGCGATGCCGATCAGGCCGATTCGGCTGTCTCGCATCTCGCGGATGATCAAATCGACCGGCCCCAGATGCAGGCGGTCGCCGATTTCCAAATCGCTGCGGAATTCGCGGCGGAACATCTCGGCCAGCGTTACCGCGTCGTTGCCGGGATCGAGCGGCAGGTCATAAGCCTCGCGCAGAGCCTTCACCGTGACCTCGGGGCCGATGGTGAAGTCGCCATAAAGGCAGGATTCCGCAGCCGCCTCGTCGCGTGTGCGCCCGAACAGGGCGTCGAGCACCGGCACTTGCGCGGGCGCTACCAACAGATAGACGCGGTCGCCCGCCTGCAATTGGCGCGGCGAGTTGCGGATCAAATCGCCGCGCCGCAGCAGCACGGGGCGTGCCCAGCGCGGCAGTGGGCGGCCTTGTGCGACGGGGCTGTCGGGGTGCAGCACATAGGCGACCAGTTCGCGGTCGGCAAGGCCGGGAAGATCGACCTCCATGCGGTCTACCGGTCCGGCCCGCTCGGGCACGATCAGTCCCAGCCAGCGGGCCAGCGGGCGTACCGTCCAGCCCTGCACCAGCAGCGAGGCGACCACCACCAGGAAGGAAATCTGAAAGAAGACGTCGCCGCCTTTGACGCCGCCCAGCACCGGCACCAGCGCCAGCAGGATCGACACCGCGCCGCGTAGGCCCACCCACGAGACGAACAGCGTCTCGCGCTTGCCGAAGCGGAACGGCAGCAGGCATAGCGCCACCGCCAGCGGGCGGGCGATGAAGGTCAGCGCCACCGCCAGCACCAAGCCCGGCCACGCCACGGCGGGGAACTGGCTGGGTGTGCCCAACAGCCCCAGGGTGACGAACATGGCGATCTGCGCCAGCCAAGTGATGCCGTCCTGAAAACGCCGGATGGCTCCCGCCGATTGTAGCTTGGCATTGCCGGCGACTAGCCCGGCCAGATAGGCCGACAGAAAGCCGCTGCCGCCCAAAAGGTTGCTCAGGGCGAAGACCGAGACCGCCAGTCCCATGACCACCACCGGATACAGCCCCGGCTCCAGCTTGATGCGGTTGACGACGAAGATGATGCCGGCTCCGCCCAGCAGACCCAGCCCGATGCCGCCGCCCATCTGCACCAGCAACCGCCCGGCAAAGGTGAACATATCGCCGCTTTGCTGACCGGTCAGGATATCGACCAGGGTCAGCGCGAGGAAGATGGCGACGGGATCGTTGGTGCCGGATTCGACCTCCAGGGTCGAGCGCACGCGGTCGCGGATGGTGATGCCGCCGACGCGTAGCAGGAAGAATAGTGCCGCCGCGTCGGTCGAACTAAGGATGGTGCCCATCAGCGCCGCCTGCGGCCACGCCATCCCCAGCAGATAGTGACTGGGCAGGGCGACCAGGGCAGCGGTGATGACCACGCCCAGCGTCGCCAGAGTGATGGCGGGGGCGGCGGCGAGGCGATAGCTTTTCAGGGTGGTATGGAAGCCGCTGTCGAACAGGATGACGGCCAGCGCCGCGCTGCCGATCAGATAGGCGTTGGGGGCATCGGTGAAGACGATGCCGCCCGGCCCGTCGCGCCCCGCCACCAGACCGATGATGAGGAACAGCAACAGCAGCGGCGCACCGGCGCGAAAGGCGATCATGCTGGTGAACACGCTGGCCACCGCCAGTCCCGCGCACACCAGAATGATCAGATTAATGCCGTCCATTACACCTCGCCTTGCTGCTTTCGCGTGAGTGGATCAGTCCTGCGGGCCGATGCGCGCCGCATGCAGATGGGTGCGGGCGGTCAGCACGGCGTTGCCGACATAACAAACCTTGCCGCGATGCGGCTCGTCGGCCCAGCTATTGGTCAGCACGAAACCGCGCCCGCTCAGCAAAGCGTCGATGGCCAGGCGGGCTTCCTCGGAATGATATTCCAGATAGACCAGCGCCACGCGGGCGAACAGCTCGTCGGGGATGGCGCGCAGGATCGGCAGCTCGTTGCCTTCGGTGTCGATTTTCAAGGCGATGGCCATGGCGCGGCCGGCGGCGCGGGTCAGTTCCTCGGCGGTATCCAGCACCGTCACCGTCTCCGACAGCATGGGCGGCACCGCGCCGACATGCAGCGAGCTGAACTCATGCGCATGCCCGGCCAGATGCAACGGAGCTTGGCCAGCGGCGCTGCTCAGGGCGGCTTGGGTCAGATGGACGTTGGGCAGGGGACCCAGGTTCTTTTTCAGCAGGGCGAAGCTGTCGGCCTGCGGCTCGTAGCAATGCAGGGCGGCGCGGTCGTGGAACAGGCGGAAATACAGCGAGGCGCTGCCGATATTGGCGCCGATGTCGATGAAGCAATCGACGGCGTCCTTGAGGTACATCAGCGGCGGATAAGCCTTGCCGCCGAGGACTTCGCCGACCAGGGCGAACATGTCGTCGGTCTGCGGCACCGAGAATTTTATTGTGCCGCCGTCGGGCTGGTCGATATCAAGCTCGGCGATGGTCAGGGCGCTAAAGGGCATGCGGGCGGTCCAATACGATGAGATGTGGCTCAACGGCCGGGGGAATGCGGCTGCCAGCCGGCCGGCGCCAGCTCGAAGCCGTCGAAAGAAAAGGCCGGCGAGACGGTGCAGCCGACCAGGGTCCAGGCCCCCTCGGACTGAGCCGCCTGCCAGGCGAAGGGCGGCACCACCGCTTGCGGTAGATGGCCGGCGGTCAGATTGGCGCTGAGCATATGCTGCTGCGCGTCGTGGCCGTCCTCGGCGATCGACAGGTTCAGCGGCGCTCCGGCGTACCAATGCCAGATTTCCACCGCATCGACGCGGTGCCATGCCGAGTGCTCGCCCGCCGCCAGCAGGTAAAAGATCGCGGTGCAGTCACCACGCGCGCCCTCGGCACCGGTATGGCGATAGGTCTCGCGGTAATGCCCGCCTTCGGGATGCGGTTGCAGGCCCAGCAGTTCGATGACCTGAGCGGCGTTCAGGGTCTGATCAATCATGCGGCACCGTTGCCACCACCGAAGCGCGCTGCGCCGTCACTGCGTACCATGCCGCCAATTGCGGGCGGGTGGCTCTCCAGTCGTCCACCGGGGCGCGGAAGTCGAGATAGCCGAGGGCGCAGGCGATGGAGATCTCGCCGATGGTCCATTGCCCGGCCAGCAGCGGGGCTTCCTCTTCCAAGGCGTCGAGGCTGCGGTTGATGGCGGCGCGCTGGCGGTCGGCCCAAGCCGGCCAGCGGTGCGGCTCGGGGCGGCTGGTGGTCTCGACGCGCACGGCGACGGCGGCGTCCATGATGCCGTCGGCCAGGGCCTGACGGCGCAGCGCGGTCCAGCGGGCTCCGCCTGCGGGCGGGAACAGCTTGGCCCCGTCATGCAGGCTGTCGAGGTATTCGCAGATAACCGGCGAATCATACAACGCCTCGCCGCCATCGGTGACCAGGGCTGGCACCTTGCTCAGCGGGTTGTGGCGCGGCAGGTCGGTCTCGGGTGACCAGGCATTGGTGGTCTCACGGGTGATGCGGCTGTCGAGACCGGCCTCGATGGCGGTGATCATCACCTTGCGGACGAAGGGCGAGGTCTGGGAATAACGAAGGTTCATGGGGGGATCCTCAGAAAACGTCCTTGCGCCGACGAATCTCGGCGAAGACTTGGGTGGGGGCGGTGTCGGCAGGCAGGCCGATGGCGGATTTCACGGCGGCGATGTCGGCGCGCAGGAACGGATTGGTCGCCCGCTCCAGCGACAGCAGCGAGGGCACGGTCGGCTGGTGTTGGGCGCGGGCGGCGTCAATGGCGGCGACGCGGGCGATCAGTTCGGCGTTGGCGGGCTCGATGGTGCGGGCGAAGCG
>DATGZW010000365.1:0-2461 GCA_035297005.1 Patescibacteria group bacterium | reverse complement strand
CCGTTGCAGGACCGTCCCGTCCGTGTCGATCGCGAAAGCCTGTCGTTGGGCTATGCCGGCGTCTATTCCAGCTTCCTGCGTCACGCCGAGCGGGCCAGCCAGACCTATGGCATCGACACCCGCGAAATTCTCGTCGAGCTGGGCCGCCGTAAGATGGTCGGCGGGCAAGAGGACATGATCGTCGATGTGGCGCTTGATCTGGTGAAGGCAAAGGCACAGGGGAGGGCCGCGGAATGACCAATTTGAACGAGTTCGCCCGCATCGTCGACGAAGCCGCCCTCGCCGGGCGGGAGATTCCTCAATTGTCCAGCCTGCGCGAGCTGACCGTCGAGGAAGGCTACGCCATTCAGGCGCTGTCCCTGGCCCGCCGCTATGCCCGTGGCGAACGCCGCGTCGGCGTCAAGATGGGCCTGACCAGCCGCGTCAAAATGCAGCAGGTCGGCGTCAACGAAGTTATTTGGGGTCGCCTCACCGACGCCATGCGGGTGGAGGAGGGCGGGCGCGTCTCCCTGTCCCGCTATGCCCACCCCCGCGTGGAACCCGAGCTGGCCTTTCTGATGAAGGCTCCGCTCTCGGGTGAGGTGTCCGCCGCCGAGGCGATGGCGGCGGTCGCCGCCGTCGCCCCGGCGATGGAAATCATCGACAGCCGCTACAAGGACTTCAAGTTCACCCTGTCGGACGTTGTCGCCGACAACTCCTCGTCGTCCGGCTTCGTCATCGGCAATTGGGTCGATCCGGGCATCGACTTTTCCAATCTGGGTCTGGTGATGGAAGTGGACGGGCGGGCGGTGCAGACCGGTTCGACCGCCGCCATTCTCGGCCATCCGGTGCGGTCCCTGGTGGCGGCGGCCCGTATGGTGGCGCGCTGGGGCGAACGGCTGGAGCCCGGCTACATCGTCATGGCGGGCGGAGCCACCGCCGCCCATCCGCTGGCGGCCGGCATGCATGTCCGCACCGAGTTCCAGTCGCTGGGCGCAATTTCCTTCAGCGTCGAGGAGTAAAGCTCATGCCGATCGTAGAAATCACCCTGATGGAAGGCCGCACCAAGCAGCAAAAGGCCGACCTGATGAAAGCCGTCACCGAGGCGGTGGTGACGTCCGTCTCCGCTCCGGCGGCGGCGGTCCGCGTCATCCTGCGGGAAATTCCCGCAGAGCACTTCGCTGTCGGCGGCATCCCCAAGGGGTGACGCCGTTAATACAAACAAAAGAAGGGGGAGCTTCCAAAATGAAAAAAACAGTCAAAATCGCTCTGGCCGCCGGTGCCGTCCTGGCTGCCGGTCCGGCGATGGCCGAAGAAAACTGGTCGCCGCATCTGCCGGGTGTAACCGAAGGCTTGCCGGCGGGGGCGTTGCCGCCTCAGGGCGTTTATTTCATCAACGACACGATGATCCTGCCGTCCACCCTTTATAACAGCAGCGGCAACAAGACTTCGGTCAACGCCGACGTCTTCGTCGATGTGCCGGTGTTGCTGTGGAATCCGGGCATCAAGGTTCTGGGCGCCGATTACGCCGTGGGGCTGGCCCAGCCGCTGACCTATATCAGCGCCTCGGGCGGCGGGTTGAACCAGTCCGATTCCGGACGGTTCTCCACCATCGTCATCCCCGGCCAGTTGTCATGGAGCCTGCCGAGCGACTTCCATGTCTCGACCGGTCTGGCCGTTTACGTGCCCGACGGCACGGCGCAGAAATCGGTCATCAGCTATTCCGGCGGCGGCTACCAGGGCGTGCCCAACAGCACCAATTATTGGTCGGTCGAGCCGACCTTGGGCTTGAGCTGGCTGCATGACGGCTGGAACATCAGCGCCAGCCTCAACTACGACATCAACTTCGAAAACACCGCGTCGCATTACACCTCGGGCGATGTCCTGGTTGGCGACTACACCCTGACCAAGACCATCGGCAAGTGGACGGCAGGCCTGGGCGGCTATTCCGTCAACCAGCTGCAGAACGACAAATCGACGGATGCCGGCATCCAGGCGGGTATTACCGCCGCGGGCGGCAATCGTCAGACCAAATATGCCGCCGGTCCCATCGTCGGTTACGACTTCGGACCGCTGGCTTTGACCGGAACCTATAATCATGGGTTCGGTGCCAACAACGTGCTGAGCGGCGATACTTTCTGGACCCGCATGCTCATCCCCTTCTAAGCCCCGCCTGGGGTGGGCCGTCCCATGCCGGGGACGGCCCACCCCTTTTTTTCAGGCGGCGATTGGCCGGCGACGCGGTCAGATTCGCTTGAACACCGGACTGTGCATGCCGGGGCCTTCGCCATCTTTTGCCGTCAGGAAGCGTTCGGTGAAGATGTCGCGTTCGAACAACCGGCCCTGCATCAGGGTGCGGATGCAGGCCTCGACCATCGGCGGCGGGCCGCAGATATAGGCTTTGTGGCCAGCGAACAACCCGCCGAAATGGCGGTGCAAGACCTCGTGGACAAAGCCGGTTTCACCGCTCCAGCGATCCTCC
>DATGZW010000364.1:0-3388 GCA_035297005.1 Patescibacteria group bacterium | reverse complement strand
AGCGGATGATCGGGATCCGGCCCAGGCAGTTCGGCAACCGCCCCCGGCCCGACATCGGTTTCGGGATGATGCCCCGGAATGCAGGTGATGACATCCGCGCCCGAAGCCATGGCTGCGGTGGCGAAACGCTCGATTTCATGGGCCAGCGCGATGTTATCGTCGTCCATGAACAGCAGATAGCCGCCCCGTGCAACAGCCGCCGCCGCGTTGCGCGCCGCCGACACCCCGGCATTGGGCTGGCGCAGGATGGTCCAGCCGCGCTGTTGGAAAAGTTCTTCCAGACCGTCCAGGCAGACCGCCACGCCCGGATCGGTACTGCCGTCGTCGATGACGATAACCTCGAAATGCGGGTAGCTCTGGCGCACCAGAGAGGCCACCGCCTGCGCCAGCAAAGCAGGCCGGTTGTGGGTGGCCAGGCACACCGATATGAACGGCGCGGGCGTCAGCGCCTGCGCCGCCGGACCATGGCCGAGCATCGCCTCGACGGGAACGCCGGGCGCGATCAGCACCGCTTCCGGCAAAGCCCAACCCGCGCGTCCGCACCAATCGGGGAAGGCGGACGCGCCGCTGACCAGCACATCGGCGCGGCGCAGAGTCTGACGTTCGAGGAAATCCAGTTCGATGTCGGTCCGTCCCTGGGGGAAGCGGCAGGCTTCTTCCAATCGGAAGGCATGGCACGACCGGGTCAGCACGGCCAAGGTGGTGTTCCGGAACGCCAACCCCAACCCCTTGGCGACCGTGCTGTAATAGCCCGCGCCAAAGCGGCCCGCGAACACGATAAGGTCGAAGTCTTGTTGCGCCAGCCAGTGATAGGCGCACAGCGAAACCAACGGCGTGAAGTCATGCCGAGGCGCGTACTGCCCGCGCAGAGAGGTGACGCTGAAGCCCGTGGGGATTTGCCCGGCGGTCTCGGCAAGATCCAGCAGATGGACGCCGTCCGCCGCCAACCCCATCCAATGATCCGCCTCCGCCGAATCGGCGACGACGCAAATGCGCGCCAGCCGCCCCAAGGACCGCCCGCGCTTAGCCGCCGCCGAAGAACGCGCCGCCATCGGTTGCGGATAGGGAAGCTGGGCGAAAATAGGCGCGCACTCCTTGTCTCACAACACGGCCTGATGTGCACACCATAGCACCGCCAAACTCAGGAATCATGGCCGTTTTTCGGCTGCCAATTCAGACCGTTGGCTCCCGGATGGGCGGCTGGATTCGCGTGGTTGGCCGGCGAGAGATCGCCGCTGAAAAACACCGTATCCTCGTCATAAGGCGATGGAGCCGGTATGCCGCCGCGATAGCTGGGCGCGGTGGCGATGGTTCCTCGGGTATTGAGTTCGTTGACGCCATTGTTGTCCGGCGCGGTCTGCGCCAGCGCCGGCGATACAAGCAGGGCCGCCGCCGCCGCCAGAGTCGCGATTCTCATCATGATAGAACCATCCTTCTTTTCACCGCCGCGTCGCCGATGACGGGGACGGACAGGACATCTCGAACACGCATCCACCGCCGGCCTCGCCGATCTTAATGTCGAAACCATGCAGTTTGACGATGGCGTCGACGAGGCTCAAACCCAGGCCGCTGCCTTGGATATGGCGTGTCCGCGCCGACCGGTAAAAGCGGCGCATCACCGCTTCGCGTTCCTCCGGCGGAATACCTGGACCGTCGTCTTCCACTCGCACCGTTGGCCATCCGCGCATATCGTCGAGGCTCAGCCGCACCCGCCCACCCGCCGGAGTATATTTCAGGGCGTTATCGACGAGGTTGGCGATGGCTTCGACAAGAAGATCACGGTCGCCATACAGCGCCGGCACCGGCGTCGTCGCCATGACGAAGGATATCCGAGCCTCCTCGGCAAGCGGTTGATAAAACTCGCCCACCTCCTTGACGACGGCTTCCAAATCGACATCGGCGAACCCGGCGCGCCGCTCGCGGGCCTCGATATGGGCGATCCGGCGCAGCGCCGAGATGATGCGCAACGCCTGATCCAATCCGGCGATGGCCCGATCCACCATGTCCCGCAGTTCCTCGTTGCCCAGACTGGACTCCAAGGCGCGATCAAGGTGAGTCCGGACGCGGGCCAGAGGCGAGCGAAGATCATGGGCGATGTTGTCGCTGGTGCTTTTCATGTCGTCCAACAAATGCCCGACACCGTCCAACATCTGGTTGACGTTGGCCGCCAATCGGTCGAAATTGTCGTCGCTGTCACGCGTCGGCAGGCGCTGCCAGAGTTCACCGCCGGCAATGCGCTCAGCCGTTTCATGTACCGCCTGGATATGGCGCTGAGTGCGCAGACTGACAATGACGCCGCCCACCAGCGCCAGCAGAATCGCCGGAATTACCCCCAATTCGAGCGCCCGCAGTACAACGCCCTCCAGATCTTCCAGACTCTCGACGTCGCGCCCAATAATGAGAATCCGCCCATCGGCCAGACGGCGGCCGACGATCCGACCGATTTTTCCGCTGTCCTCCGCCATGCCCAGCCGCATGCGATGAGCTTGCCCGTCGGCCAGCAGCCCCGGCGGAAACTGCTTCAGATTGCCGGCAACCCACTGCCCCTCGGCATCGAACAATGCAGCATAGACGATACGGTGAAAATCGGCGGCGATCCGCCGCTCCACCGAATGCCGAGCCTCCTGCGGGGTTTCCAGGGCGATCACCTCGGCGTCGCGCACCAGAGAGTGATCGACGCGCTTGGTTTCGACGATCGAGGTCTGCCAAAAGATGAACGCGAACAGCAGCAGCGTCGAAATGGAAAGCGCCGCGGCAAAATAGATCGTCTGGCGAAATGTCGCCGTACGAACAACGTCTTTAAAATTCAAATGAACGCCCCGCGATGTTATTTAGGAATGCAGAGCATGAACCCGGCGCCTCGAATGCTGTGGAGCATGCGCATTTCATCATCTCCGTCTATTTTACGCCGCAGTTTACTGACATGAACGTCGATCACATTGGTCTCGGCGATGAAATTGTATTTCCACACATCTTCCAGCAGCATGGCCCTGGTGACCACCTGTCCAGGGCGCCGCATCAAATAGTCCAACAGCTTGAATTCACGCGGCAACAGCTCTATCGCCCGTTCGCCCCGGCTCGCCGTGCGCTCGATCAGATCCAAGGTCAGCGGCCCCAGCCGCAACAGCGTGTCCTGCGCCACCGCGCCCCGGCGTAATAAAGCCTCGACGCGAGCCGCCAGCTCAAACAAATGGAACGGCTTGGGCAGATAATCATCGCCGCCGGCGGTAAGCCCGCGCACCCGGTCCTCGACCTCGCCGAGAGAACTCAGCACCAGGGCCGGAATGCCGATCTGGTCGCGGCGCAACTGCTCGATGATCGAAAGACCGTCAAGACCCGGCAAGGTCCGGTCGATGATCGCCAGATGGAAATCGCCGCTGCGAGCCAA